>JAOACM010000033.1 GCA_026417845.1 Planctomycetota bacterium
GGGGGGATATGGCCGGAGGGAGCGAGGGGCCTTCGAGGGTCGAGGTCCAGACAGCCCCGCCGTCAGAGTCGAGGCGGCGCAGCCTGCCGTCCTCAGCGGATGCCGCGACGAACCCTCCGTCCGGAGAGGTCCATACGGATGCCGATACTACCTTGAACTGCGGATCCTCGAGGCGGAAGACCCGCCTGCCGTCGGTCAATCCCAGGCAGACTAGGACACCGCTTTTCAGGACGAGCAGCAGCTTCGGGGAGTCGCCGATCCCCGCCGCGACCGGTTCGCAGGCCGGGGCCGCGCCGGCTTCGACGGACCATTCGACCGTCCCCGAATGCTGGGCGACCCCGACCGCCCTGCCGTCGTCGGAGACGGCCGCGACCATGCCGGAGGCGGCGGCCGGCCCGAACGAGCACGACCTTCCGACCGTCGCGGTCCACGCGATCTTGCGGGCGGCGATGTCCACACCGTACAGGACCCCGTTCGAGCCGCAGGCGAAGGCGAAGTCGCGCTTCGTCAGCCTGACGTGCCCGCAGACCACGCTGCCGGCTATTCCGCACGGGAGCCCGATTTCGCCGGTCTTCTCCAGCTCCTTCGACAGGAGCGCGATGCTCCCATCCGGCGTTCCGGCCAGAAATCCGCCGGGCATCGGCGACGGCGAGGCCCGCAGGTGCCAGTACTCGCGCGGAACCGGCTCCTCGCTGCCGTCGGGCTTCCTCCGCGACGGCGCGTACCGGGAGACCTCGACGGACCGGATCGGATCAAGTCCGTTCAGCGAATATGCCGCGACCGATATGCCGACGGAAGCGACCAGACGATCCCCATCCAGGACTGGCGGGGCCGGCAGCGGAGCAGGCCAGCGGGCCGAGCGGACCGGAGCTTTGTCTAGGACGGCCGATACGGCCAGGTCGGCCGGGCCGAGCCGGACGATCTTCACGCTCTTTTCCGCGAACCCCTTCCTGCGGAAGACCAGCTCTACGGATCTCGATGCCGGAAGCGGCGCCCACAGCGGAGTGCGTCCGAGGTGCCTGCCGTCGGCGGTCACGTCGGCGGGGGGAACGCTTTCGATCCTGACCGGTATCTCCAGTCCGCGCCTGCCCGCCGCCTCGTTCGGGAACCGCTCCAGAAGTTTAGCGTACAGCGATGACGCCTTCTCGCGGTCGCCGCGCGTCCATGCGGCGCGGGCGTCGGCCAGAAGTTCCTCGAAGGCGCCAAGACCGCGCGAGAGATCCTCGATCGCCCGCCGCGCCGTTTCCGCGGCCGGAAGATCGCCGAATTCGACCGGCACCCTGCGGTACTCCGCCAGGGCTTCCTCCGTACGTCCCGCCTCCCGTAGCCTTCGGGCCGATTCCAGAATGGCGGCGGCCCTGGCCATGCGGTCGCGGATTGCCGCGGCGCGCCCGGAGGCCGTGCGCGCCCACTGGCAGTCCGGCCACTCGGACACCGCGGCATCGAATTCCGCCAGCGCCTGTTCCGCCCTGCCCTCGCGTTCCAGGGACAACCCTATCTGCAGGTGCGCGCGCGCCCGCCCCTCGACATCCGCCAGTCGCCGCAGCCCCTCGTCGGCGGCGCGCGCCGGTTCGGATCCGGCCTCCGCCATCCGCACCGCCGCCTCGTAGGCCGCCCTGGCCTCACCGTACTTTCTGGCGCGCTCGAGGGCCAGGCCTTCCTCGACCTTCCGGCCCGCGGCCGCGAGCCTTCCGGCCGCCGTCTCGGCGGCCACCCGTTCCCTCAGACGGGCTGCCAGTTCCTCGATCCGTGTAGCGAACGGGCTTCGATGCTCCCTGGCCGCCAGCCGCTCCGCAGCGTCCAGCGCCTCTTTGTACCGCCCCGCCTCCTCCATCTTCCGGATCTCGTCCATCCTGCCCAGGACGGCATTCTCGTACATGGTCCAGGCCTGCCGGCGCTGGCCGAGTGCCATCCTGGCCTCCACGCCGTCGGGATCGTCAGCGTTTTTCAGATACCGGTCCAGTATCTCGACCGCCTCGGCGTACCTTCCCGCCTCCATGTGCTCCCTGCACGCACGGGAGACCTCCATATATGACTCGGCCATCCGGACCCTGCGCCGCTCGAGGTGCACGCTCGCGGCCGACAGCCCGGCGATAACCGCCGCGCCGGAACACAGGATCGCCGCCACCCGCTTGAGCTTGGCCCGCCGCTTATACTCCCTCGCCGCCTCGAGGTAGCTTATTCCCTCCGCCTCGACTTCGACCCCGCCGCGGCGCCGCGCCGCCTCTATGGCCCGGACCGTATCCTCGATCTGTCTGACGATCTCCTTCTTCTCGGCCTCGTCCGCGGCCGCGTCCCGCAGCCGGCGGTACAGGTTCAGCGCATCGGTGTACCGTCCGTGCGCCCTGTGCTCGCTGGCCAGCAGCCTCAGTTCTCCGCCCGGATAGGGAAAGATGCAGCCGTTGTCCAGCAGCTGGATGACGCCCTTGTAAACGTTGAGCCTGCCAAGACAGCTCCGCTTGACCACTGTCTCGAGCGTCCGGCCCTCGGCTATAAGGTCAATGACGCTCTTCAGGGCCGACGGGGCATCCTTCGCGAACTCGCGCCCCTTATCGGACAGCTTGAAGGCGAGAAACGGCGACGGCAGCCGTCTCTCCATCGCCTCCCATTCTTCCGCCCTCCGCGCCG
This sequence comes from Planctomycetota bacterium, assembly GCA_026417845.1. GTDB lineage: Bacteria > Planctomycetota > SZUA-567 > H5-PLA8 > CALKMO01 > CALKMO01. Next base: position 2,629 of record JAOACM010000033.1, read on the forward strand.
CATCGAGCAGCATCGCCCGCACATCCAGCGAAACGCTTATCGCGCCTCCTCCGCTCTCCTCCTCCCCGCCGGCCCCGGCGTCGCTCCCGCCGCCGACGAATTCGAAATGAGCGCCCCGCCATGTGAACAGGTCGTATATCTCCTCCTCGACCTGAAACCGCAGAGCATCCTTGATATCCTTCTCCTTCACGGCCCCTTTGCCAAGGAGTATCTCGCCGAGCCTTCCGCCTTCCTTCCTCTGGACGGCCAGAGCTTCCCGCAGCTCGCCCTCCGATATCTTTCCCCTCGCGACAAGGATGTCTCCCAGCCGCGATCTCTCGCCCGGTCCCGAACACTTCAGGATCGCCTCGCCGCCGGAGAACGTGATGCGCTTCTCTCCCATCTCCCCGCTGAAGACGAGGGTCCCCGTGGCGTTCATATCGGATAACGCCTGGAACAGATCGGCTACGTTGATACCGTCCAGATCGCCCTTGAACCGCATATGCCGGATAGCGCCTCTCCGCTGGCGGCGCCGACGCATGGAGCTACGGGCATGCCTTTTTCCGCCGGAAGGGATCCCGCGTTCCCTCCTCGTGCGGGAACTTACGGCCGCCGTAAAAACTCCATATCCTTCCGCCGCCCTCCGCCGCGCCTTTCCCGTGAAAGGGAAACGCGGCCCCGGGATGGCAGATAGCTTTGCCCGCCCGCCGGACAAACCGGTATCGCCTTGTAACATCGAGCCGCCAGCCAAGGTGTAAAAACACGGTGTACGAGCTTCGAGTTATAGCAGATTAGACCTGCCGAGGCCAAAGTCAAGACGCGGAAAAGCGGTGAGGGGGGATTCTATCATTCATGACGTCCCCACGATGACTCGGGGGAGGCGCCCTGGCCCGATGCGGCGAGGCAACAGGGTACCGGAACGGCCGGGGCGAAGCCCAGGCGATCCACGCTCCCGCATCCGCGCGCCCGGAGCGCAGATGTCGGGTGCCGCCATGCAGCCAGCATGGGGACCGGGTGCCGCCGGGCGCGGCTCCGATCCGGCGGCAGATAACCATCTGCCGCGATCGGGAAGGGCCGCTGCCCGCAGCGGTGCGCCCGGACGAGGCCGCAAGGCGCGGCCACAGATACGCTCAGCCTGCTGTCCCCCGACTGTGGCGCGGTAAACAATTACGGGCGGCAGTCACGGGCCGCCCTGTGCGCCGCTTCCGCGCTGTTTCGGTTTGAAGACGATCCTGATCGGGACGTGCTCCAGGCCGAGCGATCCGGCCAGCTGCCGCCGCAGATATCTTTCGTATACATCGTCTATCGCGTCGTGGTGGTTGCAGAATATGGCGAAAGTCGGCGGGTGGACGCCGGTCTGGACTCCGTAGAGGAGTCTCGGCTTCCGGCCTTTCCTTGCTGGCGGCTCGTGGCGTCTTTCCGCCTCCGTTATCGCCCTGTTCAGCACCGGCGTGGGTATTCGAGTCCCCGACTTCCTGTAGAGGGAGAGCGCCAGGTCCACCGCGGCCCACACCCGCCTGCCCTCCAGCGCCGAAACGAACTCGGTCGGCGCCTCGATCATGTTGGGCATGGCCTCGTCCAGAGCCGCCTCGTACTCGCGGCGCGACGCTTTCCCAGCCAGATCCCACTTGTTTACCACTTTCACGACCGGCCTGAAGGTTTCGATCGCCATGGCGGCGATGCGCCTGTCCAGGGAGGTGATGCCTTCGGGCGCATCGAACATAAGCATTATGACGTCGGCCCTGCGCATGGCCTCCTCGCTCCTCAGCCTGCTGAAAAACTCCGCCGCCGACCTGGCTTCGCTCCTCCTGCGCATCCCGGCGGTGTCCACAATCACGAAGTGTCTGCCGTCGCGTTCTATCTCGACGTCTACGCTGTCGCGGGTGGTGCCGGGTTTTTCGGAGACTATCTGCCGGTTTTCGCCTGCCAGGGCGTTAACGAACGAGCTCTTCCCGACGTTCCGGCGTCCGACGATGGCTATCTTCGGGATGCCGGCCCACGGGTCGTCCGCCCCGGATTCGTCCGCGCCGGCATCCTCCACGGTCCCGGCAGCCGCGCCGTACCCGCAGACTGGATGATCTTCCGCAGTCTGGCGGTTCCCGGCGGTTCCTCCGGTCGGAGCGCCGCCTCCGGCCGCTCCGGGCAGCCTCGCCGCCACCTCCCACGCCAGCTCTTCCAGCCCGCGACGGTGGGCCGCGGATATGCTGATCGTGGGATCGAAGCCGAGGGCGGAGAATTCAGCCGCCGCCAGCGATCCCTCCCTTCCCTCGGTCTTGTTGACGGCGGCCACTACAGGCTTGGAGTACCCTCGAAGGCGGGTGGCGATCTCTCTGTCGGCGGGCGTCAGCCCGTCCAGCGCATCGAGCACGAATATCAGCACGTCGGCCGTCTCGCACGCGGCTTCTATCTGCGCCTCGACGGCCTTCGCTATATCCGGGTCGTCCACGATCCCGATGCCGCCGGTGTCCACAAGGTCGCAGAGCCTGCCGGCGAGCCGGACCGGGTGCAGTATCCTGTCGCGGGTCGTCCCGGCCTCCCTGTCGGTTATCGCCGCGCGCCTGCCAAGCAGCGCGTTGAAGAGCGTGGATTTGCCCACGTTCGGACGCCCAACTATGGCTATGCGTGGCCTTCGACGGATATGCCCGATGCCCTGATCGCACATGCCCTGTCTCCGCCGGACTATCCCCCATTCCCCCCGTCCAATGTAATTGTCTGCCGTGCCCGTATATTGAGGCGCAGCGGCATGGCGGTCTTATTTGCAGCAGCGCCGTTGCCGCTCCGTTCGGACAGGCCACTACAAACAGCCGCCGCCACCAGAACGTGGTAAACAACTACCGTCCAATATTATTTCCCCCGCCGCATACGGCGCCAGATACGAACTATCGAAGTGCGCTTGGCGTATCGCTGCGGATGCGAAGGCGCGACCGTCTCCCGTTCCCCATGTTGCCCCCCCATCGATCGCAAAAGAAAACTTCCTCAGTGGCGTATCGCGCCGACAGGGCGGCTGTCTTTCCGCCGGGCAATCGCGTTTTTCCGCCCGGAGAAGTGGCGGAAGGACGAGGCATGGTTTATATATCATATTACGTGATGGAAATTTCCGGGACGGACGGACTGGGGAGATTGTGATCGTACCGAGCGGGGGTCGCGCCATGGAAGGGATCGGAGAAAGCCGGAAAATACTGATAGTCGAGGACGATGCGGCGCTGGCTGAGCTGCTCGCATTCCAGCTCCGTCGCGAAGGCTACGATACGGCCGTCGTCGGAACCGGCGAGCAGGCCCTGGCGCTCGTCGCCGCCTCGCCGCCGGATCTGGTCCTGCTGGACATAATGCTGCCGGGTACGGATGGCGTGGCGGTCCTCTCCGAAATCGCCGCCTCCCACCCGGACCTTCCCGTCGTAATGATGACGGCCGCCGGCACGATAGACCTGGCGGTTTCGTGCATGAAGAAGGGCGCCTACGACTTTCTGGCCAAGCCCTTCGAGTTCGAGCGGTTGCGGGCGATAGTGCAGAACGCGCTCAGGTTGCGCGACATGACGGTCAGAGTGCGGCGCCTGGAACGCCAGGTTGCCGACATGCACGCATTCGATCACATCGTGGCGTTTTCGCCCGGGATGAAGGAGGCGGTAGAGGCGGCCAGGCGTGCAGCGTCCAGCGGGGCCAACGTGCTGCTGCTGGGCGAGAGCGGGGGGGGCAAGGAAGTGCTGGCCAGGGCGATCCATTTCAATGGCCCCAGACGATCGGGACCGTTCGTCGCGGTGAATTGCGGAGCGATTCCGGAGGGGCTGCTGGAGAGCGAGCTGTTCGGCCACGAGAAAGGCGCGTTCACCGGCGCGTTCCAGCGCCGCGCCGGATGCTTCGAGCAGGCCCACGGCGGCACGCTCTTCCTCGACGAAATAGCCGAGATGCGGCCGGACATGCAGGTGAGGCTCCTGAGGGCCATCGAGCGGCGCGAGATAAGGCGGGTCGGCGGCGACAGGACCATAACCGTGGACGTGAGGATAATATCGGCCACCAATCAGAACCTGGCGGCCAGGATGAGGGAGCAGAAATTCCGCGAGGACCTCTACTACAGGCTGGCCGTCCTGATCGTGCGCATACCGCCGCTGCGGGATCGCGTCGAGGATATCGAGCCGCTGGCGGAGCGGTTCCTGAGGGAGATGCGGGAGCGGACCGACATCCCGGCCCGGCGGCTCTCGCCGGAGGCGGCGGCCGCGCTTAAGCGATACCGCTGGCCGGGCAACGCACGCGAGCTGCGCAACGCTATCGAGAGGGCGGCCGTGTTCGAGGAATCCGACACCATACGCGTGGAAAACCTGCCGCAGGAGATACGCGAGCTGGCATCAGCCACGGGGGCATTCGAGGCGGTGGCGGCAGCTGCGGGGGCCGGACAGACCGCCCCTGCCGTTGCATATGCCCAGCATTCCGCCCCGCCGGCAGACTGGCGCGCGACCCCATCCGCACCCGCGATCCCGCCGGGCAACACGCAACCCCGCTCCGCAGACGGATATTCCAAGCCTCCCGCTGCGGCCCCCCGCGAAACGCCCGGAAGTCCGCCGGCAGAAGACGGACGGATACTGACGATGGAGGAGGAGGAGCGGAGGATAATCACGAGGGCGCTGGCTCTTACGGGGGGGAACATAAGCGATGCCGCGCGCAGGCTGGGTTTGCACCGCTCCACTCTCCACAGAAAACTGGTGCGTTATGGACTGGCCACGCCGGACCAGATTGATAAGGCGGACGGCAGGGAAAACGCGGAAGTCGAAGGATCAGACGGGCCGGGGAACGGACAGTGAGCGATCGGCGCGACACCCGTGGAAGGCTTTCTGCCCGGCCGGCGGAAGTCTCTGATTTTGAGCTTGTTCAGAACCTCCGGTCGGGAAAGGAAGCAGCATCGAGTCCGGAACTCCGCACCCGGGCTTTTGGGATAGGCCTTTGTGTAATGCCGAATGATTGTTTAACGGGTTCAGGCAGGAGCTGCTATGTAGCAGCGTGCTGGAGCGGGACGACGATAGCGCTGCCACATATACTTCGCGCCCCTGTGCTCAACATAACGGCAAACAATTACGATACCGATTCAGGTCCCGCGCGGGTCCCGCCCGGGATCGCCGAATCGGCACGGGGATTGCGATGCCTTCTGTTGTGGGACATGTGGCACGGACGGGCGGGCGTCGCTTTTTGCTCCAAAAGCGACAGGCGCAACCGTAGCATCCATCGCCGACCGTCCTGCGCGCGACCGGGGTGTAGCGTCGCGCAACAGACGATCACCGGGCGGAACTGTCCGGAACGCCGCTATTTTCGATGCGGCACGGCTTTGTTACATAAAGGTCGTAGGGCTTTGATGCGCAATAGGTTGCGACATGCCGACCTGGCGTTGGTGCTTGCGCGCAACCTATTGTTCTGCAAGGGCTTACGGGTTTAATTGTGCAACAAAGCCATGTGGCACTGTCATCTGAAGCTGTGGCCTGAAGAAACCGCATCGAGCGATTTGCGATCGGCGGGAAGAGGATAAAAATGAATTCAGAACCTCCCGGATCCCGGACAGAAGGAACATCCGAGCCGCGTCCGCGTCCTTCCTCGACTCTCCTGAGGGACGTGCACACGTGCCTTTCCCGCGACGGCAGGCTCAAGGTCGTTGGCGCGCTCGACAGAACCGCATGGGCTGCCTTCGAGAAAGCCTGTGAAGAACTGGTCGCACGGACCGAATGGACGGGTGTAGAGCTCGATTTTTCGGAGTGCACGTATCTGAGCAGTCTCTTTATCGGGATGCTTGTCGGGACGTATATGAAAATAGAAAAGCAGGGCAGGACCATCGCGTTGAAGGTTTCGCCGGAGGTGGCCAGGTTCCTCGATATGGCGCATCTGAACGAAGTGATGAGGTATGAGGTCGCGGAACGGCGCCGGCAGGGGAATCCGACGGCGTAGTCTGCCTGCCGGGGGCCGTTTGATCGGTTGGGCGCCGCCATTCCAGCAGCACCCGCCTGTTGCGGGGCCGGTTGCGCACCGCAGGCAGACGGCCGGCGCTGTCCGGCCCGAGGCGCCCTGAAGCCGGCACTGTCGCCGGGCAATCGGCCGGCAGGCAGCAGGCGGACGGAGATCGTAGAGATTGCGGCGGCGAGGTGGCGAGGCGGCGACCGCCGGTACCGGACGGCCGGTGTCGGGCACGCATGTCCGGAATTGCCGCAGATCGGTACGGGCACTCTCAATGGACGATGCCGACAGACTCAAACGGCTGATCCTCTGCTGGGAAAAGCTGGCCGGCCTGCGCGGCCGGGAGACCGGCCCGCCCCCGGCAACGATCGAAGAGGCGATCGGGCGGATCGAGGCGTTGGTGGAGCATCTGGCGTCCGCCATTCCGGCCGCGCCGGGACTCGCTTTCGACTCGCGGACCCGGCCGGAACATCCCCCTGCTGCCGGACCGGTCCCGGCCCGGGGCGCCCTTCCGGCGGACGATCTGCTGCGTATCGAGGAAATCAAGAACAGGTTCCTCGCGGGCATATCACACGAGCTGCGGACGCCGCTGGCTTCGATAAAAGGCTTCGCCGAGGCGCTGCTCGTCGAGCCGGATATGCCGGTCGAGCAGCGGCAGAGGTTTCTGCGGATAATGAGCGGCGAGGCGGCGCGCCTGGCCACGCTCATCGAGGATATGCTCCAGGCCACCATCCGCGCCCGCGCCGTAGCGGAGGATGATGCATCCGAGGAGCACGACGCTGCCGCTCTCCTGGAAACCGCCGTCGAAAACATCCGCGCGGCTAGGGGAGGAAGCGTCCCGGAGATCAGGATACTCGCCGCGCCGGGACTGCCGCCCGTTCGCGCATGGCGCGCCGGCGTACTCGAAATACTCCGACACCTTCTCGATAACGCATGCAAGTTCGCAGCGGGCAAACCGGTCAGGATAACCGCGGAACCCTGGGGGGCGGCATCCGGCTGGTTAAGCGGCGATTCCGCGGCCGGCGGCGACCTCGCAACCGGCGCGGCGGGCAGTCCGAGTCCGGCCTGGATAAAAATCGGCGTCCACGACGAAGGCCCGGGGATACCGCCGGAGTTCCGGGATCGGCTGTTCGAAAAATTCGAGCGCTTTGGCGACGAAGCGCATACGAAGCCCGGCGTCGGACTCGGACTTGCTGCCGCCAAAGCTCTTGTGGAAAACGAGGGCGGCAGGATATGGGTCGAGAGCCAGCCTGGCCGAGGCGCGTCGTTCTTCTTCACTCTCCCGTCTGGCCGATCCTGACCGGGTAATTGTTTGCCGTGCCCATATATTGGGGGAGCAGCGACGGAGCGGTCTTATCTGCAGAAGCGCCGTCGCTACACCGCTCGGGCGACCGCTGCAAATGGCAGCCGCGACCTTAACGCGACAAACAATTACGACACCACAGGCGCCCGACAAGGAAGCTGGGTGCTACCATCTGTGCCGCCGCAGGGGGTACGCCAATAAGGCCGCGCGCCCAGATATTACCTGCCCTTGTCCTCCGAAAGCGCCCGGTAATATCTCTCGATCAGCGGGCGGTACTGCGCGGGGGCATTTTCGTCCGGCGGTTCGCTTATCTCGCGCGCCTTTATCTCGCGCTCCAGTCTCGCGATTATCCCGTCGCCGACGATCTGGATATGCCTGGCAGCCTCGCTGAACGCTCCCGACGCCGCTTGGGGGCCTCTTGGCAGGAGCGCCGAGGCCCGGCGCGCTTTCTCCAGAGCCGCGACAGCCTCCTTCCGTTCCTCCGACCCAGGCAGCATCCTTTCGATGCCCGCCAGCAGGCTTTCCAGTTCGCGCGCCAGCATTTCCGCCCTGGCGGAGGCATCGCCCGCGACGCCCCTGGCGGCTTCCCCGCGCCGTTCCTCGCGCGCCTCCGTCCCGCGCTGCTCCCCGCCCTTTTCCCCGGCGATCTCTTTGCGCCCCTTTTCGCCCGCCTCTTCCCGTATTCCCTCCCGCTTCCCCTCGCCGCCCCGCTCCGGCTTCCCGGCCTCCGGTCGCCCGGTTTCCGCCGGCCTGGCCTCCTTGCGTCCGGTCTCCTCTCCGCGCGCGGAGGTCTCGGCGCCCGCGCTCTCCTTTCCGTGCTGCGCGGCCTCGGAGGCCAGGCGCCTGGCTTCCTCCCCGGCCTCGCGCGCTTTTTCAGCCAGCGCCTTCAGCCTTTCAGTCTCGCCGCCCTTCAGTCCCGCCGCGAATGCACGGATTTCCTTCTCGACCGCGGCTGCTGCCGCCGCGATCTCCCCGGCCTTTCCGGCCATGTCGGCCGCTTTCTGGCCGCTCTCCCGCTGCCCGGCCGCGGCAGCGGATATCCGCGAGGCCAGCTCCGCCGCCTTTTCCGGCAGGCCGTCCCTGACGATCCGGTCCACGATGTCCTTCGCCTGCTTCCCATGCTCATCCCCGGCCGCCTCAGCCACGCGGGCCATGTCCCTCGCGGAGCCTTCCAGTCGCCTTGCCGCCGCCGCCGCCTTTTCCTGGGCGTCCTTTGCGGCGGCGATCCCGGCGGCGGGACCTGCCTCGTCCTGTCCCGCGGCTCTGAGCGCCCCGGCTGCTTTCTCTCCGTTTTCCCGCGTCTCCCTGGCCCTCGCGGCCGCCTCGGCGGCCTTCCGGGCCAGCATCTCGTCAAGCGCGTCGCGTATCTCCGCGGCGGCCCTGCGCGTCTCGCGCGTCGCCTTCTCGGCGGCCTCGACCGCCTTCCGGCTCCCTCCGCCCTCCGCCTCCGATTCGCGATTCGACTCCAGCATCAGCGATGCGGCCTTCTCCAGGCGCTCGGCCACGCCTCCGGCGCGACCGGCGTTGCGCAGCGGGACGGAGTCGCGGGCGAGCGAGGCGAGCGCCGAGGCGTCCGCGGCATTCTTCTCCTGCTTCTGTCTGGCGCTGAGGGCCGGTCCCGACCTCAGTTCGTTTTCAGCCTTAGCCTGGCGTTCGGCCAGTTTCGATGCTTCTTCCGCGAGCCTGGCCACTTCGGCGGCATCCGCAGCCTCGTGCCTGGACAATGCTTCGCCGAGCCGCCGCTCGATCCCGGCCAGGCCGTCCGCGGCATCGCGCTGGGACCTGGCCGCCTCGGTGGATTTCCCCGACTTAAGCGCGGCCGCGGCCTTTTCCATGGCGCGCGATGCCTCGCCCTCAGGCGCGGTCATCTCGGCGGCGGCCCCCAGGTCCGGGGCGGCCGGCGAGCGGCGGTCGAGAGCCTGGGAGGCCAGGCGTTCGAGCCGCCCGCGAAGCGAAGCGAGGTCTTCCGCCATCTCCTCCTGCCGCCGCGCCGCCTCCAGGCGCGCCTTCTCCGCCTCAGGCGCATCCTGCGGCTTTCCGGCGGCGCTCCCGGAGGCGGCCTGCGCGCCGGCCGGTGCTGCCTGGCGCGCGGCCAGTTCCCTCTGCTCATCGGCGAGACGGGCAGCGTCCTGGATCGCGTCGCGCATCGCCCGCTCGAATCGCCTGTCCATGCTCCGCTCCAGCTGACGGTCGGACTCGAGCCGCATCCTCATCGCTTCATTTGCGGCGTCCTGGGCTTTCTCCGGATCGCCTTCAGCCAGTCTCCTCGCGGCCTCCTCGAACTTCGCCCGGCTTTCCTCGGCCTTGCGCGCGGCCTCGCCGGGCACGCCGGCGTCCCTCCGCTGCATACGATCGCGTCTCTCCGCGCGCTCGGCAGCCTCCTCTGCCTGTTTCCTCACGTTCTCCTCCGCCTTCCTCCTCAGCCTCCGCTGTTCCCTCTGCTCCTCGGGCGGCGGGGTTCCTGAGTGGGCCTGCGCCCTGCGGCGGATCAGTTCCTGCAGGTCGCGCTCGATCTCCTTCTGACGCTCCAGCATCGGCGGGAGCTGGGCAAGTTCCTCCTGTATCTGTTTCCGCTGTTCTTCCTCCTCTCCCGCTTCCTGTTCCCTCCGCCGGCGATTCTTGGATTGCCTGTTCATCGCCTGCCTCATGCGCGGATCGCCATCCTGGTCAGACAGCAGCAACCTTCTGGTTTCGGAGAGCCTGCGCAGCGCCTCGGTCTCCGGCGGGACGGCGTCGCCGGCCGATCCCGCGGTCAGGAACTTCTCCGCGTCCTTCATCCTTTCGGAGGCGCGTTCGAGATGCTCCAACTCTCTGGCGCCGAGGCCGGTGTCCTTCCGGTTTCCCCCGTCGCCGCCCCCCTCTCCATGGTGCCCCCCGGCCGGCGGTTTTCCGTCTTCGGGCGGCATGGCCGCCAGCTGCTCCCGCACCTCGTGCACGATAGCCTCAACCTTCTCGCGGATTCCAGCCTGCGTGTCCGCGAGGCGGGCGCACGCCTTGCGGCGCGGGTCCGTCGCGGCGGAGCCGGTTCCGGAGGCCGTTTCCCGCGGTCCGGCCGCCGATCCGGTCTTCGTGTCCTTCCCGGCCGTTCCGCCCGCGCCCGCTGCGCGTCCGCCTCCGGCGTCCGGTGCCTGGCTGCCCGGCGTCTGGGCTCCAGGAGCGGAGATCGCGCCGCCGGTCCCGGCCGTCGCCACCGCCGTCTGCCCACGCGCCTCGGCGAAGGTCTCCCGCAGCAGCCGCTTCTGCGCCTCGATCAGCCTGTCGAGCTGCCTGACCGCCTCCGGCGCAGCCTGCTCCCGGTCCCGTTCCTTCGGCTCCTTCGGCCGAAGGTACTCGTCCTCGTCGTAAAGCGTAAGGAACTGGATGCCGCTCCGCGCCTCCTTAGGCCCACCCCGCGCATCGTTATCAAGCGCGTAGGCGTAATAGGCCACCACCTCGCCACCCTTGAAGCCCTGGGCGGCGAGGTTCCATTTCAGGCGCGGGTAGTCCTTCGCGGGAGGTTTATCGAAGCGTTTCAGCACGGTTCTGGCCGTCTCCAGGCCGAGGCTGTGGCATATGCCTATCTCGCGCAGCCCGAAGTCGTCGGAGGCTTCGACCTCTATCTCAACGTCCTGGTTGCGGTGCGCCGACACGTCCGGATCCGGCTTCCTGACCCTGACGGAGGGCGGCCTGTCCGGCAGCGCCACGATCCGGAAACGCGGCGGCGGATCGTTGCGCCTCCCCTTCGCGTCGGATATTCCGATCGAATAGAAGTCGTCGCGCTCGACGACGAACGAGGCGGTCAGGGCGCGGGCGGCCACGTTCGCGGCGACCGTCCGCTCGCCCTTCGCGTCGGAGGCGAAACGTATGGCCGCGGAGGACGGCTGCAGGTTGACGCGCGCCCGGACCGTCGCCCTGGTGCCGACGAGCGCCCTTATGTCGCCCTGCCCCGGCGGCAGCACCTCGGCCCCGCGCCCGGTGTATTCGGGATACTCCAGCGTGATCTCCAGTTCCTCCAGCTTCGGTTCGAGGTAGACCTCCAGCCTGAATACATCGCTCTCGGCATCGCCGGCGCATACCTGGTAAGCGATGTCCTCCATCAGCCGCGGGAACTCGAAGGCGAACCGCCCATCCCCCTCCGGTTCCATCCTCGCCGTCCGCCACTCGCCGTCTCCGACTCGGAATCTGATGCGTGCTGCGGACGGGACGAGCCCGGACAGCTCCGCGACCACCTTGCGGCTGCATTCCATCGGGACCTGGGCGTTGCCGGGTTCTACTTTTTCGATCACGGTCAGCGTCGGAGGCGGGATATCGGCCCCTGGGCGGAGGAACCGCTTCCACGTGGCGGCGGCCAGCCTTGGCGAGGAAGCACAATAGACCGCCAGGACGGCAAGGGGGAGGGATGCGCCGAGCGCGGCGCGAGCCACCCGGCGCCACGGGACCGCCTTCTTAAGGTCCAGCCCCGCCCCGCGATCCAGCGTCTGGCCTACCAATGCCTCGACCAGCGCCGGGCTGGATGTCCTTGCGGCCAGCTCCGGATCGCTCCCGTACTCGACCGCCGTGGACAGATTGTTCTCAAAGTCCGGGAACTTCGCCTCGACATCTCTGGCCGCCCGCCGCGGTCCCCCGGAGGCCCTGATGGGCGCGAATATCGCGGCGAACGCGGCGGCCGAAACCGCCGCCAGCGTGGCCGCTAGCGAAAAGGCGCGCCAGGCGGGGGAAAGCTTCATCCATATATCGGCGGCGCTGTAGAGCAGGAACCCGGCGATGAATACGCCGGCCATGATGAGTATGCCGGCGGCAATGATGCGTGCGCGCCTGGCGCGCTCCACCTCCGATACGCGCCGGGCCAGCTCCCCATACCCCTTCGGCCCGTTCCCGCCGCTCACGATGCGAGACCTCCGTTTCCGCCGCCAGCGCTACCGATATGGGGGCAATCTCCAGAGCAGCCTCCGGGATGCGCGCGCCTTCCGCACGCGCGCCGCCCGGCTCCCTCGGACGCCCCGCGGACGTCCCCCAGGCTCCCCAGTTATTATAGACGCTCCAGCGGCCCGGCGGCATCGCGATAAACCATCGGAATCGCTCCCCCGCCGGGCGGTCGCCGGAAACCGCGGCGCTGACCCGGCGCATATTCTACCCGTGCCGGCATGCCGTCGCCACCGGGAGGCCGGCGAAAGGCCCGCGGCGCGCCGCCGGTCGCAACCGTCTGGCCCTCGCCTCCTGACCCGGGAATCCACGCATTTGCGGCCATGCACCCGTCCACGGCGCGGCGGGACCGTACACGAAAAAAGCCGCGGGCCGGGCTCCCGGCCCGACCCGCGGCCCTTCGACGCGGCGTCCGCCGCGGGGAGATATCCCGTCCGGTTTACCTGAACACGCCCCGCGACTCCGTAGACTTCCACTCGCCCTTGTACAGGCCGCCGTAGGACAGCCCGCCGATCCGCAGCCAGACCCTTACCATGGGCGATGTCAGGCCGGCGCCCTTCGTCAGCCCCTCGTCCTCGAATTCGTCGCCCCATTCGTCGGCGTCTCCGCCTATGGTCGCCTTGAACTTAGCCGGCCCGTAGGCGGTGACCCACTTCGGCTTCCCGTTTTCGACCAGCTTCAGCCAGGCCGGCTTGAACCTGAACCTGAATTCTTCGGTCGAGATCCTGCCCTTGCCGTCCATCGTCCCGCTGACCACCACGCCGCCGACATCCAGGCGTACGACAGTCCCTTCGGCCGGAACCCTTTCCGGCACTACGATGTTGCCCTCTACTCTGATCAGCAGGCGCTTCTTGCCTTCGAATTCGCGCAGGATCTTGAGCTTCGTGATGTTCATCGCATCGGCATTGGCTACCGTTATCGTCACTGTCGCCGTCGCGACTCCGCCGCGGCCGTCCGATACCGTAAGCGTCGCGACGTATGTGCCGCCGGCGGTATAGATGTGCATCGGGTTCTTCCCCGTGCCGGACGTGCCGTCGCCGAAGTCCCACGAGAAGACCAGCGGGTCGCCATCAACGTCGCTCCCGTCGCCCGTGAAGAACACCGGCAGCGGCGCGATCCCGTCCGTGGGCGAGGCGCTTGCCGTCGCCGTCGGCGGGTCGTTGACCTCCGTCACCGTTATGTTCACCGTCGCCACGTTGCTGTCGGCGTTCCCGTCATTGACTTTAAACGTGAAGCTGTCGCTGCCGAACCAGTTCGGATCCGGCGTGTAGACCAGATTCGGCGCCGCGCCCGAAAGCGTCCCGTGGGACGGGCCGCCGACCACGATGTACGTCAGCGGATCGCCGTCCACGTCGGAGGCCGACAGCGTTATGGCCACCGGCGTGTCCTCCGCCGTCGCGACGTTCTGGCCGTTTGCGACCGGCGGATCGTTGACGGGGTTTACCGTCAGGACGAACGTATCGCTCGCCGTAAGCCCGCCGGGGTCGCGCACCGTCACGGTTATCACCGTCACGCCGGACCTGTTCGGCGCCGGCGTTATCGTTACGGTCCGGCTGGTGCCGGATCCGCCGAAGACGATGTTCGCGCTCGGCACGAGCACCGCGTTGCTGGAGGCGCCCGCGACTGTCAGCGCCGACGGATCGTTGTCAATATCGCCCACAGTAAATGCTATCGGTCCGATCGGCGTGTCCTCGCTGGTGACCTGGTCCGGAATGTCCGATATCGTCGGCGGGTCGTTGACCGGATTGACGGTCAGGACGAACGTGTCGCTTGCCGTCAGGCTGCCGTCGGAAACCGTGACCGTTATGGTCGCCGTCCCGTACTGGTTGGCCGCCGGC
>JAOACM010000345.1 GCA_026417845.1 Planctomycetota bacterium
CTCGCGGACCCTGGGCATCCGATGTCGGACTATTTCACCTCGACCGTTGATACCGTTACGGGGCAGTCGTCTACTCTGGCGGTCGTCGGTCCTCTGCGCCTGCGCCTTTTCAGCGGGTATGTCGCGGCGAAAAAAAACGAACCTCTCGCGAAATTCCTGGCGCTTTCTTATGGCGAATGGATGGACAACGCGACGATCAGGTACGAACAGGGCGCGGCGCTGGCATGGTATCTCATAAACGGAAGCGGTGGAAGGTATCGCGAGGCCTTCGCGAATTATGTCATGGCCTATTATCACGGCCGCGCGGCCGATGCCGGTGCGCTCCCGCGTTTTCTCCGCGTGAAACTGGAAGACTTCGAGCGCGAATGGGTAACCGAGATGTCGAAAATCAAGCCCATATACTAGCCTCTCCCATATGTGGCGGATGGTCCGATCGTGGCGCTGATCCGCCGTGGCGCGATGCCGCGTGGAAGGGATGTCCGCGGCTTCCCGCAGCCTCCCGTGGCAGCATCCGGACTCCACCCTGGATGTGACGGGCACGCCCGGCCTTTTGATCGGCCGTTCCCTCCCCCTCCTGTGCGACGCCGACAGAGATCCAATCCCTCCGCGCAGGCGCTTGCTTTGCATCTGTTTGAGGTTACCTTGGATGTCGTTGCAGTAAAAGGGCACTGTGGCGTTTTCGCGAGACCTTAAGGCTCGCACGGGGCGTAGAAACGTGACGCGCCGGGCGGAGAGATTGCGGCGAAAATGGGCGCGGCCGGCGGAAGGGGGATCGGGATATGGCTATCGAAGGCATAAAAGTCTTCGGCGGGTCCGGCAGCCAGAGGCTTACGCGCAACATATGCCGGCACCTGGGGATAGAACCGGGCCGCGGCGAGTGCTTGAGGTTTTCCGAGGGTAACCTTTTCGTTCGCATACTGGAGAACGTCCGCGGGGGAGAAATATACATCGTTCAGTCAACGGCCTTCCCCGCGAACGACAATTTCATGGAGCTGCTGTTCTGGATAGACGCCTTCAAGCGCGCCAGTGCCAGCTCGGTTACCGCCGTGATCCCGTATTTCAGCTATGCCAAGGGCGACAAGAAGGATGAGCCAAGGGTGTCCATAAGGGCCAGGGTATGCGCGGACGCGATAGAGGCGGCAGGCGCCGATCGCGTGGTAACCATGGACCTGCACGCGCCGCAGATCCAGGGCTTTTTCCGCGTACCGGTGGATGACCTTTACGCCATGCCCGTCCTGTGCGAGGCCATCAGAAGCGAGGGCCTGTCGGACCTTGTGATCGTTGCCCCGGACACGGGTTTCGCCAGGAAGGCTAAGGCGTACGCGCATCATCTGAAGGCCTCCCTTGCCATAGGCTACAAGCAACGTACGGCACATGACGAGAACGCCAGGGCTATAGAGATAGTCGGGGATGTAGCCGGCAAAACTGTCCTGCTGGTGGACGATTTCACGATCTCCGGCGGCACGCTGATAAGCGTGGCCGGGAAGGCGATCGAAAAAGGCGCCAGGGACGTATACGCGGCCATATCGCACGGCGTGTTCGCAAAAGGAGCGGCGGCCAAGATAGACGCCAGCCCCCTGAAGCGCGTTTACGTTACGGATACGGTCGAAACCCAGCCGGAGACGCTTCCGAAGAAAGTATCCGTCGTTTCGGCCGCCTCGCTGTTCGCCGAGGCCATACGCCGCATCCATAACCGCGAAAGCATCAGCGTCCTTTTCCCGGACTGAGGAATCCGCCCCTCTCCAGCACATTTCCCGACCGGCGATGTGGTCCCTGTTTGTCCGGCGCCGGTATCCGATACGGCCGGCAGACTTGTACTCCGCCCTCCACCGCTCTATTGGACGGCCGGATCCCCGGCCGCTGCCCGCCGGCGGGCCACAAAGGAGATTCATGCATGCGGATTTCACGGGATTTCTTCCCGGACTCCGGCGTTGATCGTCCGCCGCCCCAGTCTTTCGAAGGAATGGCAGGAGGCATACGCAGGAATGGCGTATGGCCGCGAGGCAGGGGCCCGTCCCGCAAGTTCCGTGACTCGGGGGCTCTTCTCCGGAAGGGATAGCGATAAAGGCCCATCGGCAGGGCGTCCCGGTCGAGACCCCAGGCTCCCCGAGAACTGCCGGGGAATCCGCTCGCGGGAGAGGGCTTGAAGGCGGCTTGGGCGATACCGGCCAGAGAACGCGGCGCAATCCCGCCTGAAGGCATGACATCGCGGCCGGCATCACGATCCGTCCGCGGGACCAGCACCGCCCAACACAAATCGGGAACCGCATCCGGATCAGCTTGCGCTGGATCCCCAGCAGGAACCGTTCAAATTCTGTCGGAATTCCGGGACACAAACTGGAGCGGGTGATGGGTTTCGAACCCACGACCTTCGGCTTGGGAAGCCAGAGGCGTTTTGTCCTAACTTATTTGCCTGACAATAGGTTGCGTCTTTATCGCTCCTGCCTTGTGCCTCCCCTTGTGCCATCCCCACAACGTGCGTATCTGGTCTGATCGCATCAGTCGCTACTGGCGCATTGCCCGTCCCTTCCCGAATGGCGCTCGTCGGTTCAACCGTCAGCGACGGGAAGCTAGCAAGTGCTTCGGCCCGCTTCCGAAGAACGGTCCGCTTGAAATACCGGAGCGTTACGTCCAGCCCCGAATGCCGCATGATGTCCTGCACTGTTTTCGGATGGACTCCAGCGTCGGCAAGCCAAGTCGCCGTGCAATGGCGCATCGCGTGGATGTCGAAGTAGCGGCCGGATTCATCGCGGTACGGAATCCCCGCGTCGGAAAGGTCGGCTTGGAATGCGTCGGTCAGGTTGTCCTTGGACTGCACATCAAAGACCTTGGCGACGGGCAGCTTGTTGCGCAAATGCTCTCTGAGCATACCGGCGGTACCATCCCGCAGCGGGATATCCGCGTCTTTTCCAGACTTGGTCCGGCCGCCGCCGAGCCACAGTCTGGGAGGATCGGCATCCAGATCGAAGTCTCCGGCGGTCAACGCGAGCAGTTCGCCTCGCCGAAGCCCTGTCTCGAAAGCCAAACGGTATAACAGGGCCCGCTCCGGTCCTGTCAGTCCCGCCCGCTCTGGCCCGGAGGCGGTCGCGGCCAGCAGCTTCCGCGCCTCTTCCGGCGTTATTACGCGCCGGACACGGCGGAGATCCTGTCTGACTGCCTTCTCGACCGGCTTCGACAGGCAAGCCAGCGGATCTGTTATCGCAAGCCCTTCCCGAACAGCCCATTTCGTGAACGACTTGCACGCGGTTACATAGTACGAACATGTCTGTGCTGATATCTCACCGGCCTCCCGCATGGCGTTCAAAACTTCGCGCACCTGGTCAATCCGTATCTCAGGAAATGTCCGGAACCCGCAACCCGGAACTGTTCGCGGTCGCGTGCCCTTTCGGACTGGCGGAATGGCGACCAGAACGCGGGCGACACGGCAGGAGACTATATTCGCCTGCGTCTCCGACGTCCCCTTGGCCAGCAGCGCCTTTCGCCATGCTTCGATCAATTCGGGCAGCGGGCGGCATCCGGCAATCCTGACGGGATCAATAATGCCGAATCTCGCGAGCCTTTCGCGGATGCGATCTGGGCAGGATGCGAGCCAGGCGTTCGTGTCAGCGTCTGGCGGCAGCCCGGCTGCCCGGAAGGAAATAAGCCGCTCGATTCTACGTCCGGTTTCCTCGGACGCCGCCCGATTGGGAAACAACGCAATTCTGCGCCGCCGCCCCGCACTGTCGCGAAAGTCACCCCACCAGACCGTTCCTCTTAGATATAATCGCATGTCATTTCCCTCCTTTTTAAGGGACCTATATGCTCCGTCGCGGCCGCACGTCAAGTCCCCGTCGGCGCTCCCATTCGTCTCTAGACGGGCATCCCGCGCGGACCCATGTTTCAATTTCCTCCTTTGACCATCGAAGGATGCGAGTCGAAAGCCTTATCGGCATCGGCAGGCGGCCAGACGAATGGAGTTTCCACGCGGTCGCCCGACAAATCCCAAGCATTTCCGCAACCTGGACGATATCCAGAAGCAGAGACGGCCCACCTGATCCGGTTTTCGGCCCCCCTGATCGCCCGCCCCCCGCCGGTCCGGGATTCGCCATTGTTGAAAGGTCACTACCCATGAGTCCCAGAAAACCTCCTACAATCGCATCTGTTGTTCCTCGACGTATCTTCTGCTGCCGCAAAATCGACAAAATCGCCAAAATTATTCTTTTCGCATTAAGATCGCCGGATTTACCACGTAAATCATCCCCGGCCGCCGCCCCGGTCCCGTCCGGTCTGGTAACGTTTCCGGCCGGATGTAGCCGCGAGAGATCAGAACCTCAAGAACAGCGGCGCGATGCCCGGTCTTTCCGAGGTCCTTAAAGTTGCGCGACAAGTCGCGCTCCGAACAACGGTCCAGATGAGTTCGAGCGAGCCACCTGAGAACACGAAGAGCGTCCTCCTGAACGATGTCGGCACCCATCGTCTCGAACCCGGCTTGAGCGTGCTCAATGAGGTATCGACTGAGATTTAAAGCGTTTCGAAATGTGTCGGTCGAAACCTCGGCGGGTATATCCTCAGGAGTCGCCCCCGCGTGGGCAGCCAAATGCAGTAAGCCGGCAACGCGGAGGGGCGCGCCGACAAGTTTCGACCCCCAATCGGCAATTGCGGCCATGCATCCATCGGCGGCGAGTTCTGGTTCGATTCTGCCGAGGAACTGCGTCACCTCCATTGCGGATTCAGAAGATAGATGTATCCGGGCCGATTCCGGCTTCCCGTCAGGACCGGGCTGCCACGGCAGCTGAGCCAGCGCAAAAATGCTACTGAAGTAGCTGCGTTCCACGTCGGCAGGAACCGGAGGAGGATCAGGATTCCTGTCTCCGATATTAGACGGTGGCATAACATACAAAAAACGGCTCAGAAGCCCGCGCCCGCGAAAGGCGGGATTCGATGCAAGTCCACGAATTACCTCTGGCTGGACAGTCATCCCGATCGTCAGAACGGGATGCGGCACGAAAAGCGGCGGGCGTCCGATGCGGTCGACGCGAATAGTGTCGCCCGAATGCGCCTTCAGGATGGCATCAAAGTTTGCCTCGCCATTGGCATATAGTCC
>JAOACM010000346.1 GCA_026417845.1 Planctomycetota bacterium
GACAGGAACAGCAGCTGCAAGCCGTGCGTCGAAGGAAAGGCGGATAAGTCTTTCTGCGGGATGTTGTGCGATCCCGCCAAGTGCAAAGATCTGAAGCCCCAGTCGAAGTGCCCGATAATGGGCAAGGAGATAAACAGAGACCTATATGTAGACGCTGGATGCTGCAGGATTTACGTCTGTTGCAAATACTGCGTCGAGAAGGTGAAGGCCGATCCGGCAGCGGCAATCAGGAAGATTATAGAGGCCGGCGAAAGACCTGAGTGCCTGCCTTCCTGCAGATGCATGTGCTGCCGCGCCGGAGGAGAAATCCGCTGCAAGACGGGCAGCGAAGGGAAATGCGCGTATCCGTGCGGTGCGGCATGCGCGTGTCCTGGAGCGGAGGGTCGGACCTGCGGGTGCGGGTCGCCGTGCGGCCAGGCCGGGGCTTGTGGTCCGTGCGGACCGTGCAGGCCTTGCACTGTCGGAAAGAGCGAATCCGTAACGAAAGCGGATCAGGAAGCGAAGGGAGAGGCATCAAAACCGTCAACCGGCACTGGCGTTAAACACATAAAGACGGACGAACTGGCCGCCCTGATCGCCTCGGGCAAGCCGGTAGTTATACTTGACGCACGCACCGGCAAGTGGAACGACGGCCGCAGGATACCAGGTGCGAAGAGCCTCGCTCCGGATGCCTCCGCCGAAGACGCGGCGAAAGCGATCCCTGCGAAGGATTCGCCTGTCGTAACCTACTGCGGCGGGCCGAAGTGTCCGGCGAGCGCGAAGCTGGCCGAGCGGCTCAGGAACCTCGGCTACACCAACGTCATGGAATACCACGAAGGCATCCAGGGATGGGCCGACGCCGGGAAGGAGATCGTAAAGGCTGGGACCCAATAGGCGATCCGGTACGGCGGCGGCATTCAGAAGAGGAACTGAAAAAGGACGCCGGGTGGCCGGAACTGGTGATTTTTCCGGCCGACCCTGAGCTTGCAGATGAACCGTTGCAGGAACCGGCCATGAGAAATTGGCGGAAAGCGCTCAGGACTGCAGTCGCGGCATCCCTGCTCTATCTGACGGGTTGTTCCTGCCAGGGATGCAACTGCCCAATGTGTCCCGGAATGCGTTCCAGGGGGAACGTTCCGCCCTGCGCGGAGGAGATGGCGCGCCCGGAAAGTAAACCGGACGGAAAGGAGGGAGCGAGGATGGCCGGGAATGAAGCGGGGAAAAGGCGATCCGGGCTGGTAACCCTGAAGGGGAACCCGGTAGTGCTCGTCGGGGACGAGGTGAAGGTTGGCGACAGGGCTCCCGACTTCGAGGCCCTCGGGGGCGACCTGAAGCCGGTCCGCCTGTCGGATTTCAGGGGCAAAGTTGTCGTACTCGTCTCGGTGCCCTCGCTCGACACGCCCGTGTGCGATGTCGAGGCGAAGAAGTTCAACGAAGCGGCGGCAAAGCTGGGCGGCGACGCCGCGGTGCTCGTGTTGAGCATGGACCTGCCGTTCGCTCAGAAGAGATGGTGCGCGGCGACGGGAGCGTCAAACGTGAGGATGCTTTCGGACCACCGGAAGGCGGAATTCGGCCTTGCCTATGGAGTGCTGATCGAAGACCTCCGGCTCCTGGCGAGGGCCGTATTCGTCGTGGGGCGCGACGGGATGGTGAAGCACGCGCAGATAGTCAAAGAGACGGCATCCGAACCTGACTACGAGTCGGTTCTGGCCGCGGCAAGGGAGGCGGCGGGAGGCGCGCGCCGCTAGCCGGGAGACCGCAGAACTGTCGGGCCGCGGCTGCCCGGCGGGAATCCGGATCCGCGGCATGTTCGTGAGGCGGGAAAGGGGCGAACGTCAGAATGGCGATGGGAAAGGAGGAACCGGAAATGGCCCAGAGACTTGCGGTGTTCAAGTGCGAGGTTTGCGGGCATATCGTAGAGGTGCTCCATGAGGGGGCCGGAACGCTGGTCTGCTGCAACCAGCCGATGAAGCAGCTCATGGAGAACACGGTTGACGCATCGAAGGAGAAGCACGTGCCCGTCGTCGAGAAGAGGCCGGACGGGTTCGTGGTGAAGGTCGGCAGCGTGGCGCACCCGATGGAGGCGAAACACTACATCGAGTGGATCCAGGCGATAGCGGATGGAGAATCGTACAGGAAGTTTCTGAAGCCGGGAGACAAGCCGGAGGCGGAGTTCAAGGTAAAGGCCGATAAGATATCGGCGCGGGAGTACTGCAACCTGCACGGATTGTGGAAAGCGTAGGCGTACGCCATTGGATGCCGGAAGGCATATACAGGCGCCCCTACTGATACCGGACCGGCGTTCCGATCGGGGCCGCCCGGGAAATCCTCCAGGAGCGGCTTGCGCGCTGGATATAGCTGAAGCGTCTGGAGGAAGCCGGGTGTATTGCCGGTTTGCCACTTTGCCGGCGGATTGACATGAGCTGGAACGTTGGCGGAAGGACAGGACGGAGTAGTGATTCCGCTACGGACGGAA
This sequence comes from Planctomycetota bacterium, assembly GCA_026417845.1. Classification (GTDB taxonomy): domain Bacteria; phylum Planctomycetota; class SZUA-567; order H5-PLA8; family CALKMO01; genus CALKMO01. The sequence continues at coordinate 2,456 of JAOACM010000346.1, forward strand.
GGAGGCTGAGAAACATGATCTCAAGGAAGATGGAAGCGGCGTTGAACGAACAGATAAACGCCGAGCTGTACTCGTCATACCTGTACCTTTCGATGGCGGCATACTTCGAGTCTAAATCGCTGGATGGCATGGCGAAGTGGATGGGCATCCAGGCCGACGAGGAACGCGAACACGCCATGCGCATCTACAAACATCTTGTTGATCGCGGCGGCAGGGTGACGCTTAAGGAAATCGCCGCTCCGCCGGCAGAGTGGAAGTCGCCGCAGGCAGTGTTCGAGGCCGTCCTCGAGCACGAGAAGAAGGTGACGGGGATGATTCACAAGCTTGCCGATCTCGCCGCGAGCGAGAAAGACCACGCGGCCTCAAGTATGCTGAAGTGGTTCATTGACGAGCAGGTCGAAGAGGAGGCAACGGCGGCCAGGATCGTCGAGCACTTCAGGATGCTGGGCGATTCGCGCGGCGGCCTGCTGATGCTCGACAGGGAGCTCGGCGAACGCGGGGAGAAATAAGAGCCATTTCAGAAGTCTCCAGTCGGGAAGACGGCTGGCCTCGAGCCATAAGCTCTGAGTCTGGGGTTTTCTGTAAACTCCAAGATCCCGTTCGAAAACCTCCGGCGCAAAGTTTATACGCTCAGCGGTCCCCGCTACCCGGCGGGGTAGTTTGGATAGGCTCAAGAACCCGCCCAGAAACCTCCGCCCCGATCTGACGTGGCGCTGCAGGAATCTAGTACGCCAGGGGGGGGTTCGGATAGACTTTAAGAGTCTGTTCCATAGCCTCCGGATGTATCTGGCGGACGCGGCAGAAGCCTTGGACGCCGCAAAGGATTTTGGATAGGCTCTTGCGCCGGGGGTGCATGGCCGTAGCCGCAAAGTCGGATACGGGCCTCCAGAAGCGGTTCGAGGAGAGGGCTGGCCCGTCGCTGCCTCTCGCCCGTGGCTCCGCGGATTGCCACCGACGGCTCTCGAATCGCCTGCCTGGTATCCGCACTTGCGGCCATGCGCCCTTACGCTGGCGCGTGGAGGAGAAATATGGGCCTGAAATTCAACGCCGACGAGATACTGGCCATTGCCGAACAGATCGAACGCAACGGGGCGCGCTTCTACAGGAAGGCGGCGGAAAACGCGAAGGCCGGCAAGTCCGCCGGAAAACTGATCGAGCTCGCCAGGATGGAGGAAAACCACGAGAAGGTCTTCGCCGCCATGCGGGCCGGACTGTCGGAGAAGCAGAAGGGAGGCGGCGAGGTTTATGATCCACAGGGGGAGGCGGAGGCGTATCTACAGGCGTTCGCCGGCGGGCACGTGTTCGACGTAAAGAAAGATCCGTCCGCTACACTCACCGGGCGCGAAAGCCTCGTCCGCATATTGAGGACGGCCATCGGATTGGAGAAAGACTCCATCGTATTCTACCTGGGCCTGAAACCTCTGGTGCCGCCCGAGCTGGGGGCGGCCAAAGTTGACGAGATAATCGCCGAGGAGATGAAACATATAACCATCCTCAGCATGGAGCTTATGGCTGAAAGGTATTAGATTCCACCCGAGGACCTGCCGTCGCGAAGCTTGCGACTCAGCGCTCGCGATTTCGCGACAGGAGGTTTTTGGCAGTTTCTTGCTGAGGCTGCAGGTCGCGGGCCGCGAGCGGGGGGCCTTTCCTGATGGACGCGCTTTTACTTTCGCGCCTGCAGTTCGCCTTTACCGCCGGATTCCACTTTATTTTTCCGCCGCTGACCATAGGGCTGGCGTGGTACATATTTCTGCTGACGAGCCGGTACGCGCGGACCGGCGCAGCGGCAGATGGGGCAGCTGCCCGGTTCTGGACAAGGATATTCGCGGCGAGCTTCGCGGCAGGGGTAGCCAGCGGAATACCGCTCGAGTTTCAGTTCGGGACAAACTGGGCCGAGTACGCGCGGCGGGTTGGCGACGTGTTCGGGGCGCCGCTAGCGGCCGAGGTAGTGTTTGCGTTTTTCCTCGAGTCCGGTTTTCTGGCCGTCCTTATTTTCGGATGGGACAGGCTTTCGCGCGGGACGATACGGACGGCGTCCCTCCTGGTCGCGATCGGGGCTACTATGTCGGCCTTCTGGATACTGGCGGCCAATTCGTGGATGCAGACTCCTGCCGGCTTCGCGCATGCCGGGGACCGTCTCGAGATGGCTGATTTCGCCGCAGTGCTGTTCAACCCTTCGATGTTCCCGCGCTTCTTCCACACGATGGCCGCCTCGCTTGCCACGGCCGCCTTCTTCGTCCTCGGCATCGGGGCCTGGTACCTGCTCAAGGGAGCGCACCGGGAATTCGCGGAGAGGACCGTCCGCTTCGCGCTGGCGGCGGCGATGATCCTGTCGCTGGCCCAGCTCGGGACCGGCCACTGGCACGCGGTGCAGGTCGCGCATACGCAGCCGGAAAAACTGGCGGCGGTCGAGGGGTTGTTCGAAAGCGGCCCGTGCGCTCCGGCGCTGGTCTTCGGAATTCCGGACGTGGAAGCTCGAACGGTCCGCGCGGCCGTGCGTGTGCCGGGCCTGCTCAGCCTGCTTGCCTTTGGGAACATGGACGCGGAAGTGAAAGGGCTGGATGCCTTCCCGCGCGAGGAATGGCCGCCGGTGCTCCTGACGTTCGCTTCCTTCCACGGGATGGTGG
>JAOACM010000347.1 GCA_026417845.1 Planctomycetota bacterium
GGTTCATGGCCCGTAGCGATCATCGGTGCGGTCGTTCGCAACGGGATGGTCCTGTATGACGGCCGTTTTGATCGGACTTCCCGGACTGACGCGGAGGAATTCGCGGGCGGGACGTGGAAGTTGCGCGTCGAACGGAGGACGCCTCTTGACGCGGAGTGCGTGGGCGAGATGACGGTGCGCATAACTTCCGAGGAGCACGGTATTTTCAACCTTGGGGTGGATGCGATCGAAACCGGACCGGATACTCGCGAATTCCGCACCGACGCCATCCGTACTTCCGGCGAGCATGAGGGGCCATTCGAGCGTATGCCTCCGCTTCCGGCGGGCGCAGTCTTTCGGGTGCGCTTGCTTGATGCTATCGCGTCCGGTCCCGCGGTGTGCTCGGTGAGCGCTATCAGAGACGGAGAGGTCATAGAGGCCTTCGAGACGGTTCTCGAAGGGGGGAAAACCGCCGTTTCTTCGACCGGATTTCTCTGTTACCGGGGAACCGTTACCCGGGAGTTGCGGGAGGCATTAGCTCCCGACGTCACGTTGATAGACCCCGAGCCCGCCATCCTGGAGGTGCGCGTGAAAAGTGGTCCGTCAACTGTACTCCACGTCACGGGCCCCGTGGCGAAGCCCTTGAGGAGAATCTTCGTAAGCAAGGGGAATACGGAGCCGTCGAAGATAACTCTGGTGGTGGAAAGAGGCGGCGACGAGGAATATTCCTGCGATCTGGCGATGGATAAAGACGCCATACGCTCCGTCGAATTCCGCGAACTCTCGAAGGAGGGTATCAAGGATAAGCCGGGGAGGGTAAAGGCCGGGTACGAGTTTGCCTTTTTGCCGGGCAGGGAAGGCGTCGTTCAGGTTCGACTGAAGGGAAAAATAAAGAAAGTTATTCCGTTCACATACGTTGACAGAGACGGAGTGGAACACGGGCCGCCGCGCATCAGGTGGGAGGATGTGGCGCTGGACGTCTTTACCATACATGTGACGTCCGACGCGGCGTTCGCGCTGGCGGTGACGAAACGCCGGGAGGGATTCGCGCCCGATCCGGGCAGGCACGACCTGACGACGCCCAAGGGGCGGGAGGATTGGGTGCGGGAAAAATTAGGGGGAAAGGCGGCAAAGTTGGATGCGAAATTCGTGGAAGACAAAACCAGGAAATGGTGGAACTCTATGGCGGATGTGCCTAACAAAAAACTTCTTATTGGCATGCTGGACGGCGAAGGCAAACTTATGGATCCCGTTCGAAATCCCTTCCACCTTTCGCTGATACTGACCACGATGATTCATGAAGCCTATGAGTGGGTAGCGAGCCAAGCTTATTCGCCGCTAGTTTTCCGAGGATCGTTTTTTAATGAAGGCCTGCACGATTTGGCGTTAGCCGCGGAAATCCATTACATGAAGGACACAGGTGTTTCCAGCGCTTACTGGGAGGAAATAAAGACTCAAAACGAAGATTTATGGGCTACTCTGAAAGCAAACAGGGGGAAGCTTCTTGAGTTGCTTAGCGCTTACCAAAACGGCCTGCAAAAGGAAGTAAACATAGAAGTTCATATACACAAAGGGGGTGTCGTAAGGGAAAGCTTTTCCGTAGACCAGGCCGGAAAGTGAGGTGGTGTATGCGTCGGAAGTATAAGTTATTATTAGTACTTGCTGCGGCGATGGTTGCTGCCGGCGCCATAGGAGCGTTACTGACGCCTGTTGCAGTAAGAGCAATAAAGCTACGCACGATGAGAGCTTCCATAGAAAGAAAATTGGTGGAGTGGGATTGCGAACCAGATACGGAAAAGAAGTTCAACAAGAAGATAATTGTCGAAGAAGAAATGGAGGAATTTATCAAAGCTGGGGGCGTAAATGCCGGCCTTGTTAAAGATTTTCTTGATAGTAGAGAAGATAGTCTTTTCGAGGCGGGACTTATATTCATGCTCAAGCTTTCGGAGACTGACGCCGCAAGTTTGATGCTTAGTCTTTTGGAAACAGACGGGCTGGATCGATGGCGGAAGGTTTGGGCATTGAAAGTCCTGACCCTTCGTGTGCAGGATGCGTCCGATAGGGTTTTTGGCGACATCTTCCGTCGCTTCGTTTTTGATGCCGATATAGAACTCCGTTCCGCTGCTACCTTCGGAGTCTTCAAGTGCCTGGGGAGCGATGCCGTGCCTCTTCTGAAAGAATCGGTTTCCCGCGACCTTCGACTCGAATACGCGGTTAGGGAGATCAGGACGACTGGCCCCCCCGGCGGCAGGTCGGCCGCGACTTATCTGGGTTTCTTGTTTTGCGAGGATATTGAGAATTTTCTTGCGGCGGAGGCCGGGAAGCCGCACTGTCCGGAGGTTTGCGGCGATATCCTGAAAGTGCTCTATGAAAACGGAAGCCCGAAGGCATTCCGGTTCTGCCTCGAACACATGGACTCCGAGAAAGACGACCTTGCGTGGACATGGATGATGCGGACCGTTATGCGCCACGGATCGCTCGAGGACAGGGTGAGGATCATCCGTTCGGTCCGTTCCATGCCGGAACGCAGGCAGATCGCCGTGGCGCGGCACGTCCGCGACCACGGGACCGAAAGGGAACAGTTCGAGATGTGCGTAGAGGCGATAATGAGCGAAGAAGTGGCGGAAAATATCCGCATGTTCTTTTTGGATGAGGACAGGCTGGAAGCGCTAATTGATAAGATATTCCATTGCCCGGAAACGCGCGTAAGGGACACGCGGGTCCTGCATTCCTGGGGCCGCAGGATGGTGGAGGAGGGCATATTGAAGATAGATTGACCCGCGACGCCGGTCACGGTACGGATATTCCACCCCGCGGGGAGCGTCGTGGCCGGGAATGGAGCGGGGCGATATGGTTCGATCAAGCGGCGGATGCGGATCAGGGTTTCCCGCATCCCGTTTGCCGTCCGGACCGGATCAGGTTTTCTCTCGCTACCGCGGGACTTTTCGCGCCGGTCGCGGGACCCGGGCTGGGCGTCCTGTCGTCGTCGAACCCGCGGGTTGCTCTCCAGCGTTGCCCTGGCATCCGCGCGGACGGCGCAGGAGCGCCATGAACTTCGGCGACAGGCAAGATCTTACAGGGGGCTGGTCGGCATTACCTTCAACTGACCGTTTTTCGTAACCGCTCGACCATGACCATCTTCCATGTTGCGCGGGGTTGAGGATGATGCGCCCGAGGGCAGGCGCGGGGGGCGGGCATGGCCGCACCGGGACGGGAGTGGCCGCACCGGGGCGGGCGCCCCGCCTCCGCGCGCATTCGCGGAGGGCGCATCTATGGCCCGGACGAAAGCAGAGCGGAGACGGCAGGCGGAGCGGACGTATCGCGATGGGCGCGCGGGACGGGCGGAAAAAGGCGGACGCGCCGGTCAAAAAATCCGGCGGCGGGCGAAGAGGCTGTCCGGAAACACATGCGGCCGCCAAGGCTTCCGCATCGTTCCGCCGGCTCCGGCAGCAGGTTTTCGGACAGATTTCGAGCAGCCGGAGCAAAGGCATCGCAGGCGGAAGCAGCGGAAGCGGAGACATAGCGGGCCAGGGAAGCGGAGAGATCGGCGTGGGCGGAGGGAGCGGCGGCAGACGCCGGCGAATAGATCGCATCGGCCGGGCCGCGCGTTTCCTGCGATTTCTGCGCCGGCAATTTCCGGAAACGGCAGCAGGGCGAAGCGCCGCGGGCATCTTCTGGGACATCGCCGCGGACAGAGTCGCGAGCGATGGCTGGATCTGGTAGCCGGGTGGCGGCGGAGCGGCCTGACGCAGGCGGAGTTCTGCCGCCGGCGCGGCGCGGGTTTCCTGCCGGCCCCGTGCGCCATGAGGCGGGTCCCGCCCGTTCGGATGTCTCCATCCTCGCTGCCGCTTGCGATCTGTTTTCCGCCTCTACATTTTCCATGGGAAAGTGCCGGTTTTCCCTGCCGTCACAATATACTTTGCCGGCCGGTGTAATTCTATCTGCTGAAAACGCATCAATTTTCCCGCTGCTGTGATGTACTGGCCTTTCGGTATCCGGACGTCCCCGAACAGTGCGGGGCTCGTCGGCGCAGCGGAAGCGAGGGTGTTTTTCGAACGGAGGCCGCTTCCGGGCGGCCCCGGACAAACGATAGGCATTTACATGAAAGAACCTTTGAACCAGGGTACGCCCGACACCGTCGAATACTTTGTCGGGAGGGACAGACCTGAAGGCGGGGGTTATCTTCTGAAGGAACCGCCGGACGCTCCGGCGAGCGCGCGCTTCGAAGGCGAGGTAGAAGGGAGCCGAGTGGCGGCCCGTTTCGCAGAGTTCGGCGGGCTTACGGATGGCGTGGACAGGGTCGTGGTGGAGTGGGTGTGGGCATTCCCCTCGGGAGCGGCATCGAGGCAGAGGCTTGCCATGGTCGAGACGGCATCGAAATCCAACACTTTCGTCGCTGAAGTTGATGTCTCCGACGGCGGCATCAATGCGGTTTCCTGCGTTTCCATCCCCAGGTCCATCGCGAAAGGTGCGAAATGCTTCGCGGTCCGCCTTGCCGGTCTGCCCGGGGCTCTGGAGGATTACCGCGTCGGGATTCTGGGGGTGGAATTCGAACTGAACGCGAAACCGGAGGGGATTTTCGTCAAGGGGCCTTCGAACCAGACGTTCTACGTTTTCTGGAATCCGAATACAGGCTACATCGAGATAATATGGCATGATGGAACAACGCTGCACAGAAAGGAATTATCGGGCGATTCGTACCGGCAGAGTCCATCGGAGAATATACAGAGGACCAAACTCGAAATCTTCCTGGGTACGAAAGAAGGGGAGACGATAAGAAGGGAGGTATTGAAGAAAGCCAGCTATGTGCTGCCATTGAAACTGAAGGCGAAACGGCAGCCCGAATCGCTGCTCGTCGTCGGAGCGCATAATCACGAGTGTCGGGTCGTTCCCAACGGCCAGCTTGTAAGGCTGGAGGAGTTTTCAACGAAGTGCGGGTTCGACCGGAATGTGTTCGGCGTGTGGCTGGAGCAGGCCGGCGAAGGGCGAGTGGATGTGATTGGACGGGACGCAGGCGGCAAGGAGCTGTCTCTTATACACATCT
>JAOACM010000348.1 GCA_026417845.1 Planctomycetota bacterium
GCGCTATACGTGGTCGATCCCGGCAACCGGCGCATTCTCAGGGCGACGCTGTTCTACGCCGCCGAGGAGACTGTACCGGTGCCGTAGAACTTTCGGCCGCGGGAAGATCCGGGGCATTCAAGCATCGGGCCACGATCGCGGCTCCGATGAGCGGCGGACGGCTCGGATGATCGAGACGACCAATGGGCCGGGCGGGGCCGTCCTATTTCGGCTTGTCTTCTGCTTTCTTCGCAGCCTTTCCGGCGCCACCGCCGTCTCCGGCCGCCGACGCGGTCGCTCCGGCCGGCGCCGCGGACATGGCTGCAGGCACGCCGGCGGCCCCGGCGACGCCCGTCGCGCCCGCGGCGGCCGGCGTATCGGGACAGAACCGCTTCTTTATGTACCAGGTCTCGACAAGGCCGAATATCGAACTGGCCACGAAATACACCACAAGCCCGGAGGGCATCATGTAGAACAGAACCGAAAAGACCACCGGCATGATCTTCATCATCTTGTAGTTCAGCTCCTGATTCGGATCGGTCGGTTTCGGCATCTTGCTCGACTGGTACAGCATCAGGCCGCAGTAAAGGATCGGCAGCAGGTTCAGTTCGCCCGGCCAGAACGGCAGCATCGCCAGCCTGTCCGGCACAGACAGATCGGCGATATAGAGAAAACCGGCGTGTCGTATCTCGAAGGCCCTGCTGAACGTCCCGTAGAGCGCGAAAAATATCGGCATCTGGACGAGCACCGGCAGGCAGCCCATGGCCGGGTTGGCGCCGTGCTTGTTCATCAGGTCCATTGTTTCCAGATGCATCTTGCGCTGGGATTCGGCATCCTTTTTCCCTTCGTACTTCTGCTTTATCGCCATCAGCAGAGGCTGTATCTGCTGCATCCTGTGCATCGCTATCGTGGATTTCTTCTGGAAGGGGTGGAGGGCGAGCTTGACGGCCAGAGTCAGCAGGACCACCGCAAGCCCGTAGCTGTCTATAGCCGAATGTATGAGGTTGAACAGGCGCAGGAGCTGGCGCGAAATCCAGTTTATGCTTTCCCAGTGATAGAAATAGGTAATGATGGCATTCAGGTGGAGGTCGGTCATGCCGAGGTGCCCGGCGTCGTAGGATGCGAGGATATCGTCCTTGGCCGGGCCCAGATACAGCGCGTACCTGTCCGGATCGCCCGTCTGCCCCGGCGCAACCTCGCCGCTCAAACGTCGCGTGACGGCCGTCGCCAGATTCGGCAGTCTGAAGCGAGAGTCCCGCGCCGCCATGGAAGCGTCGGGCCTGACGGCTTCGGCGAGCATCTCTATGGCGACGCCCGGGTCGAATGGGATCAATACGGCGGCGAAAAACCTGTTCCTCGTCGCGGCCCACATGTTGCGCTTCAGACTCAGCCTGCGTTTCGCCGGATCGCCCGCGGCCGCCGCGGCCGGATCAACGTCCATGTACTCGATCCCGCCGCCTTCCTCCCGCCTGCCGGCCAGGGTGGCTGACACGCCCGGATAAAATTGCTGCGGTTTCTCGTCCGGCGGCAGATCGGGAAGAATCCCCGCCGCTCCGCGGAGCCTGTAGTCGTACTTCGCCGGTTCCTTCCCGGCGTTCTCCACGCTGATTTCCAGCTCGACGTGCCGCCCATCCTCCGGAACCCGGAAACGCTTAGTCAGCCTGACCGTTCCAAGGTCCGTCTGGTATCCGACAATCCACGCCCCATCGGCATCCTTCACGGGACCCGACGTCCTCTTCCATCGCCGCGAATCGAGGCCTTCGTATTTCGCGCCGTTGACCGTTATGTACGTCAGGGCCATGCTTCGCAGGTCCGGCTGTATTTCGCCCAGGATGTCGAGCGGCTCGTTGCTGCCCGGCCTGACCCTGGCATCCAGCAGCGTCGCCCTGGCCAGCGTCGCGCCGCGATTGTCGAACACGAGTTCCAGCAGCCCGGTACTTACCCGCACCGGCTCCTCGGGATCGGCCTCGGGAGGGAGCGTTCCGGCGCCGCCGACGGACGCGCCGGCTTCGGGGCCGTCCCTGCGCGCCTCATCGGCCCCGGAGCGTATTTCCGTCATGCCCCTGCCGGACGCGCCGCTGGCATCCCCGCCCCGGCCGGCAACGCCCGGCCCCTGCCCCGGACCTCCTGCGGGCGTCCCGTTGCCTCCGCGGCTCAGGTACCATGGATATATGAAGGCCTGCCAGACGATAAGGAACGCGATCGCGGCAGCGACGCCGGCGAATTTCACCCAGTCTACCGGTTCTTTGTTCCTTGAGACTGCCGGCATGTTTTCTCCATGCGTACGGAACGGACCTACTTGCCGGGAATCGTCCTGAGCGTGGGCTGCCGGCGCGGCCGGGCGTCATGCCCGGCCGGAGCAGAACCCGGCACCGTCGCGGCCGGACCGGCCGGCTTGGCGTCGCCGTCCTGACCGCCTGACGGCACAGGATCGTATCCGCCCTCGCAGAACGGGTTGCACCGCAACACGCGCCACGCGGCCAGAAGCGTCCCGCGCAAGATGCCCTTTTTCAGAATCGCCTCGCAGGCGTATTCCGAACAGCTTGGCGTGAACCTGCACTGGTTCCCGAGAAAGCGCGACAACGTCTTCTGGTAAAGCCTGACGGGCAATATCCAGAGCCGTCTGAGCCACATGCTCACTTTGGCGCGCCCCCCCCTTCGTCGGAAGGTCCGCCCGCGCCGGTCCCGGCCTTCTCCCCAGCCTGCCCGCCGCCGAACAGCGTTTTGAGCTTCGGCGCCAGCCCGTTGAGCGCGTCGCGGATCTCCGCCACGGAGCGGCATTCTACACCGGGGCGAGGGATGATTACCAGATCCAGTCCGCGTGGAAGTTCGTGCTGCGCGAGGCGGAACGCCTCGCGGCACATGCGCTTTACCTTGTTGCGCCTGACCGCGTCCCCGAATCGCCTGCCGACCGATATCCCCATCCGCGTCATCCCCATCCCGTTGGGGATGGCGCAGACCGTCAGCAGCGGCGTCCGGAACGCCCTGCCCCTGGCGAAGACCCTGTCAAAGCGGGAGGACTTCCGCAACCTCTGCGCGCGCCTGAACCTGAATCCTGACTCCGCCATCGGCCATCCCCTGAATCGTCGTAGGGGGGCGGTTTTGCGAAGGCGCCGGGATCCGACCCGGGATGGAGCGCCACCTCCCAGCGCGCCTTCAGAGAAACTGCCTCCGGACCAGGCGGAGGACGGTACCGGCTTTGGAGCCTGTCCGAAAACCTCCGGCCGGATCCGGCGGCCCGCTGCGGAAGCCTTGGTCGCCACGGGGATTTTGGGGACAAGCCCTTAATAATAACGATTCCCCGCGTGTGGAGCGGGGAATCGCTTTTCAGGAAAAAACCGCGGCACAGTCCCCTGCCGGAACGGCGACCCCGGCGTATCCCGCGGCCCCCTCCGGCTAGAGCTGGCTCTTCCGCGCCGGATGGCCGTCATCCTCGCAGATGTCTATCGGAAACAGACCGAGCAGGAAGTCGAACAGCTCAACGGGCCGGAAACCGACGTCCGCCGCCACTATCCCGGCGTGGACCGTAGCCCCGATGCCGAAGAACGAGCGGTCGCCCTTATCCAGGGTGTCCAGTTCCATCTTCTCCGCATGCATCTTCTCGATATTCCCCGCGTAGCATTCGCGGTCCGTCTGCGTCCAGGTGAACAGCGACACGCCCACCTCGCGCCTGGTCTCTCTGAACACTCCCCCAGTCCTACCCCTCATGCCGAGCCGCCACGAATCCGAATAGCCGCCCCCGGCCTGAGCTATCTTGGTGGCGCGGGCGTGGACAAGGATCCCGGGACCGAAGCCCGCGGAAATATCGAACATGTCCACGAGATCCTTGCTTCTGTCAATGAAATAGTTCAGGACCGGGTTGCCCCTTCGCGTGCCCTTCGTCTGAGGGGCGGGGCCGTTCTCCGCCAGCATCGCTCTATAATCCAGACCCGACGCAGGGACCTCTATATCCTCCTTCCCATCCCCGGCCGCCAAGGATGCCATCCGCGTCGTCCTGGAGCATCCGATGCAGGCTAACGCGCACACGATCACCGCGGCACTTGCTTTCCTCATCATCCGGTCGTCTCCTTTACCGCTCCCGGCCTTCAAAAATTCCCCCGCTACCCCGCGCGCCCGGATGCGCCAAACCGCACCGGAATCCGGCGGGCGTCCCTGCGTCCCAACCGGGATTTCACCCTCCAGTTAAGGCGTATCCAGCGCCCTTATCGTTAGTCTTTTTTTGACTTCGCGTCAAGATGGAATCTGGAAATCTCGAAGCCCCGGCCAAGACGACATCCCGAAAGCCCGATGTCCGCCGATAGTCTCGAGACTCCGTTACCCCTGCCCGGATGCATATTCATGACGTCGCTCATCCATCCGGTGGGACCGGAATCCCCAGAAGCAGTCCCATAACCCCCCGTGGGTGCCCTCTCCCCCGACGGGACGGAAGAAAATTTTGTAATAAAGATCCCCACAGCCGCCCACCGACGGCAACCGGACCAGGCTCGCGATGCAACTTCTTGTAATATGGCACGTTACGATATCAGCGCAACCGGAGCCGCCCTCCGAGGATTATTCCGACAGCTTCGGGTCCAGCCAGATAGCATGCACGTTTCCGTAGGATCCGGGGCAATCCACTATCAGCTCGAGCCGCTTGACTCCCGATACATCCACTGTCATTTCCTGAACCACGCCGGCCATCTGGATCGGCTTCGACCGCCACAATTCCCTGCCGTCCCCGACCACCTTGAATGTAGCGGCCGTGGCTGCCCTGCCGGAGTCGTCGTTCAGCGCAACGGCGCCGGAAAGGAGTCGCCATCTGCCGCCCAAGTCGTACACGACCCTCGAAATCCCGTTAGAGTAAGGATGGGCTGACAACGAATAAGACATCGGAATCCCTTTCACGATGATGCTTCGCGGCGCCTTGGCGTCATGCCCGTCGTAGCCCAGGTCGCCCCGCTTGCCGAGCTTCCCATAGCCGACTTCGGCGGATACTTCAGACAGGTCCACCAGATATACAGACCCGGCGTCGAACCCCTCGAAGACCGGGGCGATGTTCAGCACCCATGTTTCCTGGCCGCAAAGAACCACGATCGCGT
>JAOACM010000349.1 GCA_026417845.1 Planctomycetota bacterium
TGGAAGCGCCCGGCGGTGCGAGCGGAAAGTACCGGCGGATGGCGGAAGCCGTTTGGGCAGGGAGGATGGCTGGCGCCGAGGCAGCCGGGAACTGCGGGCGATGGGACGTTGAGGCGCGAGGTGACGGCGGAGCGCGGCAATGGACGAGTTCAAACTGACGGTGAATGGGCGCGAGATAACCGCCAGGAGAGGCGAAACCATACTGGCGGCCGCCCTGCGCCACGGCATTGAGGTACCGCACCTCTGCCACGACCCGAGGCTTGTTCCTACGGGCGCATGCAGGCTCTGCCTGGTCGAGATAAAGGGCCAGCCCGGCTTCCATACTTCGTGCACCAGGCCGGCGGAGGCCGGGATGGTCGTGGAGACCGAGACCGAGGAGATATCCGCCATGCGCAGGACGGTGCTCGAACTGTTGCTGAGCGAGCACCGGGTTTCGTGTACGACGTGCGACTCGGACGGCGACTGCCTGCTCCAGGACTACGCTTACCGTTACGGCGCGCGCGAAGATCGGTATCCGAACGTGGCCACGCGCGCCGTTGCGAAAAATTATACCGAGCAGAACGCCGCCATCGAATACGACCCGTCGAAGTGCATCCGATGTCAAAGGTGCGTGCGGATATGCGCAGAGGTGGTTGGGGCTGAGGCCATCACCATGCGCAGCCGGGCCATGAAGACTGCGGTAAGCACCGCGTTCGACATGCCGCTGGATGCCAGCGGCTGCGTGACGTGCGGCCAGTGCATCGGGACATGTCCGACCGGGGCGCTTTCGGACCGGACGTCCAAGGGCGCCGGGCGCGCCAAGGACCTGGCTCGGGTCCTCACCGTCTGTCCCTATTGCGGCGTGGGGTGCCGCCTCTATCTGAACGTGGACAGGCGGAAGAACCGCGTCGCGCGCGTCACGTCGGAGGCCGGGCTTGCGCCCAGCGACGGCAACCTGTGCGTCAAGGGACGGTTCGGGATGGACTTCGTCGGCAGTCCCGACCGGCTCAGACGGCCTCTGATAAAGGACGGCAGCGGCTTCAGAGAGGCGGGCTGGGACGAGGCGCTGGATTTCGTAGCGTCGCGCCTGAAGGCGATCAGGGATGCGTGCGGGCCGGACGCCGTCGGCGGGCTGGCTTCCGCCAAGTGCACGAACGAGGAGAATTATCTTTTCCAGAAATTCATGCGCGCGGTCGTCGGCACGAACAACGTGGATCATTGCGCGCGTCTGTGCCACGCCTCGACCGTCGCCGGTCTGGCAAAGGCCTTCGGAAGCGGCGCCATGACCAATTCCATCGCCGATATCGGCCAGGCCGGGGCGATCTTCGTCATAGGTTCGAACACGACCGAGTGCCACCCGGTCATCGGCATGAAACTTATGCGCGCCGCGGCCTGCGGCGTGCCGCTGATAGTGGCCGATCCCAGGCGGACCGATCTTGCCGCCAGGGCGGCGGTCTGGTTGCGGCACCTGCCGGGCACGGACGTGGCGCTCCTCAACGCCATGGCGCGCGTAATCATCGGGGAGGGGCTGGTCAGGCGAGATTTCATCGAGCGGAGGACCGAGGGATTCGAGGATGTGGTAAAGGTGGTGGAACCTTACACGCCGGAGATGGCGGGCAGGCTGACCGGCGTTCCGCCCGCCGATATAGTAAAGGCCGCGCGGATATATGCCGGGGCGTCCGCCGCGGCCATTTTCTATTCGATGGGTATCACCCAGCACACCACGGGGGTGGACAATGTCCTGGCGATAGCGAATCTTGCGATGCTGACGGGAAATATCGGCAGGCCCGGGGCAGGCGTGAACCCGCTCCGCGGCCAGAACAACGTCCAGGGTTCCTGCGACATGGGCGCCCTGCCCAACGTGCTGCCCGGATACCAGCGCGTTGACGATGAAGCGGTACGCGCGAAATTCGAGAAGGCATGGGGCGTCAGGCTGCCGGCCGCGCCGGGGCTGACCGTCGTCGAGATGACGAACGCCGCGGCCGAAGGGAAGCTGAGATCCCTCTACGTAATGGGCGAGAACCCGATGCTGAGCGATCCTGACATCGGGCACGTGGAGGAAGCGCTGAAACGGCTGGACCTGCTCGTCGTACAGGACATTTTCCTTTCGGAGACGGCGCGCTTGGCGCATGTCGTGCTGCCTGCGGCATCCTTTGCCGAGAAGGACGGCACGTTCACAAATACGGAGCGCCGGGTTCAGCGCGTGCGGAAGGCGGTGGAGCCGCCGGGTGAGGCGCTGGCGGACTGGGAGATAATCTGCGAGCTTTCGCGGCGGATGGGATTTTCCATGACGTACGCCGGTCCGTCGGCCATCATGGATGAAATATCATCGTTGACGCCCATATACGGCGGCATCCGCTACGGACGCCTCGAGGGCGATGGGCTTCAGTGGCCCTGCCCTGACGGAAAGCACCCCGGCACGCCGATACTGCACGTTGAGAAGTTCTCGCGCGGACCCGGGAAGTTCCACGCGGTGGAATATATTCCGGCGAAAGAACTCCCTGATGGGGAGTACCCGTTCCTGCTTACGACCGGCAGGATGCTCGAGCACTTCCACACCGGTACGATGACCCGCCGGTCGGCGGTGCTCAACTGGCTGGTTCCCGGAAGTGCGATTGAGATCGGGCCGGAGGATGCTGCCAGGCTCGGCATACGGAATGGCGACAGGGTGGCCGTCCGCTCCAGACGCGGCAGGATAGAAACCGTGGCGGCCGTGGCCGAGGGTATAGCGCCGGGAGTCGTGTTTATGACGTTCCACTTCGGCGAGTCGCCGGCCAACCGGTTGACCATAGCTGCCCTCGACCCCGTCGCCAGGATACCGGAACTCAAAGTCTGCGCGGTGCGGATAGAACGTCTGTAGGTTCCGTCTGTTGCCCTGACTTTGGCCGGACCCGGGAGCCGGACTGAGTAGCGAACGGCAGGGGAGCCGGCAGCCAGGCCGGCGACGGTCGGACGACCACATCAATGGCCGATCCGGGAGGATTTGCGCACATCCGCAGATAAGAGCCTGTTCCAGACCTCCGGCCGGCATCTCGCGGAACGCTGCGGGGAGCCGGACGCCGGGAGGGGAGTTTCCGGATGGGATCTGAGTCCCTGTCCAGAAAACTTCCCGCCGGGCAGCGTAGATCACTGAGCGTATAAGCTGGGCGCCGGAGGTTTCCGGGCAGGCTTTAAGATCCCGTCCAGAACCTTCAGCACGGATTGGGCTGTAAGTCGAGGAATCCTGGGCGCCTCAGAGGTTTTTGGACAGACTCTGACGGCGCAATCGAGGTCGGGGGCGGACATGGGCCGGCGCCGCGAGGGCAGGCTCTGCCCCGGCAACCGGAAGCTGAAATGGACGAGCGGCAGGCAATTCAGAACGGCGGACCTCTTGCGCTCAGGCTTTCCGTGACCGGGCGATGCCAGATGCGTTGCTTCTACTGCAGGTCGCCGGGTCGCTCCAGTCGCTCTTCCATCGCAGGGGAGGTGGAGATAGGAGCGGCGGAGGCGGTGCGCTTCGTCCGGGCCGTCCGTGCCGGGTTCGGGTTGCGGTCGGTCCGGATAACCGGCGGCGAGCCGCTGCTGCGGGAGGATATCTGCAGCCTGGTGGAGGCTCTGGCTTCCGAAGGTGTCCCTGATCTGGCGCTGACCACCAACGGCCAGCTCCTGGCGGATGCGGCCGCAGCTTTGAAACGGGCCGGCCTGCGGCGGGTCAATGTAAGCCTCGACTCTCTCGACGATGCCGTCTTCCGGCGCGTGACGGGCGGCGGGGATCTGCGCAGGACAATTGAAGGCATCGGGGCGGCCGTTTCCTGTTCGCTCCTGCCGGTCAAACTCAACTGCGTCGTGATGCGGGGGATAAACGATGCGGAGGTTGGGAATCTGGTCCGGTTCGGGATCGAGCGCGGATGCCATGTGAGATTCATCGAGCTGATGCCCATCGGACCGGCAAGGGAGCTGCACGACAGGCTCTTCGTCCCTTCGTTTGAAACGATGCGTCGCCTGGCTTCCGACTTCGACCTCCGCCCGCTCGGCCGCGGGGCCGGTTCGGCGAGCAGGGATTTTCTGGCGCGCGACCGCCGCGGCCGGACCGGCGTAACAGGTTTCATATCTTCCGAAACGGAACCGTTCTGCGCCGGGTGTCGGAGGATCCGGCTGACGAGCTCCGGCGGTCTGATCGGGTGTCTGGCATCGGGCGAGCCGCTGGACATATGGCCTCTGCTTAAGACTGCGGGAGGCTCCCCGGACGCCGCGATACTTGCGGCGGTCTCGGCAGCTTTGATGGCCAAGCCGAAAGGATCGGGATACAGGACGTCCCTCCCGATGCTGCGTATCGGCGGATAGCGCCTTTCCGCGCCCGGCACATATATGGTGCGGGCTGCGTGCCTGCCGCATCCTGTGCGGTCACATTGATGCCAAGTCACCCTCGCCACCCTCTCTCGAAGCGTCAAACTCATGCAAGGAAGCTCCGTATGGGTTATCATATCCAGAGGGAGGTGCGCATAAGGAGCATGCATCGGGATTGTCCCCGGATGGAGACAGCGGGTCGCAAGACAGGAGATCCGCCGGCGGCGGGGCCGATATCGAAGGCAGGTACGCCCGGGTTTCCGCGAGGCCACGCGACCGATATGAGCATAATAAGAGTCTATCCGAAAACCTCCGGCCGGCAGCTTATACGCTCAGCCGGGCCTGCTGCTCAGCGGGGAGTTTCTGGATAGCCACCAAGGGAGGAGCATGTATCCGGAAAGCATCTGGCCATCCGTAGTCCTGCTGATCCTTGCCGGACTTGCGGCCGCTCTGCGGGATGCCCTGGATGTTGCTGGTGCGCATCTCCGCCGCGGCGGCACGTCCGGTGCAGGCATCGGCGCGCGATCGCTCGGCATAATCTCTTCCGACCCCTGGCGATGGGAATGCTCGCTCCGTATCCTGCACACGGTCTTCGCTCTGTCCGCATGCGGGATGGGCTCAGGTCCCGTCGCCGCCCGTCTGGTCAGGGTATTCGAAGCGTGGGGAGGAGAGGACACGGCGGGAGCGCTGGCAACAGGCGTGGCGGTTGTTGTTCTTCTTGCAGGGTATTTTCTCGTCGGGATGCTCCTG
>JAOACM010000350.1 GCA_026417845.1 Planctomycetota bacterium
GATCCGCGTATCATTCGGGAGCGGGACCTCCGGACAGATTTCCGATCGGATCGGGAAGGAGGGGCGATTTTGGACAGGCGGGAACGGTTTTTCTGGGCATTGGGCATACTCCTGATAGCGTTTTCCGCTTTCGGACTGCTGAGCCTCCTGAGCTACTCGCCGGCAGATGTGACCGACTATCGCGCCGGCACGGAGTCGCCTGCGAATTTCGGGGGATGGTTTGGCGCCCGTCTGAGTTTTCACCTGCTGGGGCTGTACGGCGTGGCGGCGATTCCTCTGCTGGCGCTCTGCGGGCTTCTTGGGGCGGCGCTGGCTGCGACGCGGGGCATGGAGGGACTGTGGGGCCGGTGCGCCGGTGGTCTTGTGCTGGTCTGCGTGTGTTGCGCATGGGCCGGGACTTTGAGCCTGGATACGGGTATCAGGTGGCTCAACCTGCTGGCGGTCGGTCCCGGCGGCATCCTCGGGACGATGGTGCTGTCCCCCCTGCTGACGGAATACTTCGGGCGCGCCGGGAGGCATCTGGCGCTGTTTCTCGCGGCGATGGCCGGCGGGCTGCTGCTGGCGCAGAACCTTACCGAGGCATTTCTGGGCGTGTTGGGGCGGGGCGTGCTGTGGGGGCTGGAGCGGATGGGGAGGGTCGGGAAATACGCGGCGGCCGCGATATGGAGCGCGGTCGGCGGCGGGGAGGCCCGGCCGCTGGTGTCCGGGACGTTCCGGCGCGTGGCGGTAGCAGGCGGAGCGGTCAGGGGGGGAGAGGCCGTCTCCAGCGCCGGGGCGGAGGCGCGTGCCGGCGAGAGGGGCGGCGGCTCCGATCCGGCGTCCGTCCGGTCGCGGATTGAGGTGTCTGGTGCGGGAGCGGAGGCGGATGGAGATGCGCCGGCGGACGGGGACTCCGGGAGCGCGGGGCGTGCGGGCAAGTCCCGCAGGACGTCTGTGAAGGAGGCCGGCGGCGGGGACGGCGCGGAGGGCGGCAGGGATCGCGAGGACGACGAGCTGAAGAAGCTGGAGGAGGAGGCCATACGCCAGGCGCGCAGGGCCGAGGAGGAGCGGCTCAGGAGGGAGCGCGCACTGGCGCTGGAGCGCGCGCGCGAGGCCAGGCGGATCGAGGAGCAGCGCAGGCGCGAGGAGCGCGAGCGGGCCGCGGCGCAGGCCGCGCATGCGCAGGGGCGGCAGGTCGAAGGCGAGGGAGCGAAGGCGCCGGCCGACTATTCCGGCTACAGGCTGCCGCCGATGGACCTGCTCGAGCCGGTTGACATCCTGGGCGAGGTGACCAGCGAGGCGCTGATAGAGCGCGGCAAGATAATCCTGATGACGCTGCGGGACTTCAAGGTCGAGGCGAAGCTGGCGAACATCACGCACAGCCCGTCGGTGACGACCTTCGAGCTGGAGCTGGCGCCGGGCGTCCACGTCAACCGGGTGGTTTCGCTCGCCGACAACCTCCAGAAGGACCTGAAGGCGCTCTCCATCCGCATAATCGCGCCCATCCCCGGCAAGTCCACGGTCGGTGTGGAGGTTCCGAATCCTGAGAAGTCCATCGTCAGGCTCAGGCCGCTGTTCGAGTCCAACGAATACAAGGGTACTCGCCGGACGCTTCCCCTGTGCCTCGGGCGCGACACCAACGGCAACGGGATCATCCTGGACCTTGCGGCGATGCCCCACCTGCTGATCGGCGGGACGACCGGTTCGGGCAAGTCGGTGTGCATCAACGACATAATCATATCGCTGCTCATGCAGTTCAAGCCGAACGATATCAAGCTCATACTGGTGGACCCGAAGATGACGGAGCTTTCGTCGTACAAGGGCATCCCGCACCTGCTGACGCCGGTGGTGACCGACTACCGGAAGGCCGCGGCGGCGCTGGAGTGGGCTGCGCAGAAGATGGACGAGCGGTATGAGCGGCTGACGAAGGTCGGCTGCCGGAGCCTGGCGACCTACAACGCGATGTCCGCCGCCGAGCGGCTGAAGCGCATCCCGCCGGACGAGGACCCGGACGCTTACAGGGACCCGATGCCGTACATAGTGATAATCGTGGACGAGTTTGCGGACCTGATGGCGTGCGCCGGCAAGGACGTCGAGCGGGCCGTCGGCAGGCTGACGGCCAAGGCGCGCGCGGCCGGCATCCACGTCATAATGGCCACGCAGCGGCCCAGCGTGGATGTGGTCACGGGAACGCTGAAGACGAACCTGCCCTGCCGGATCGCCTTCCAGCTTCCGACAAAGGTGGACTCCCGCATCATCCTGGACCAGAACGGCGCGGAAAGGCTCGTCGGCAAGGGCGACATGCTCATAATGCCCCCCGGCAGCAACGCGCTGGTCCGCGCGAAGGCGGCGTGGGTATCGGACGAGGAGATCAACAAAGTCGTGGCGTTCATCAAGGAGCAGGCCGCGCCGGAATACTGCGAGGAACTGGAGAAGCAGCAGCGCGCCGGCGAAGGGGAGGAGGAAGAGGACGAGACGACGGACGAGATGTTCGACAGGTGCGTGGAGGTGGTGCTGGAGATGGGGCGCGCCTCGACATCGCTCCTCCAGCGCAAGCTGGCCCTCGGCTACACGCGCGCGGCCAAGATAATTGACATGATGGAAAGGAAGGGTATCGTCGGCCCCGCGAACGGCGCCAAGCCGCGGGAGATATATTACACGCTCGAGAAGTGGCTGGAGGAGAAGGGCCGCGCGGCGCAGGGCGTATGCGCGGCCGGGAAGGGCGGGGACGCGGAGGGCGACGGCGATGCCGGGGAGGCGGGAGAGGAGGAAGCAGCGGAGGCGGCCGGGGCCGCTGGCGGCTGACGGCCCGCCGGCTGTCCGTCCCGGCCGGAAGCGCCTTCCAAGTCCCCGGCTTAGGGCGGCCGGAAGGTTGAGGATGCCTGGACGGATGGACGCGCGATGAGTTCCGGGGAGCTGGAATTTACTCTCCTGATGCCATGCCTGAACGAGGCGGAGCACGGTAGGGACCTGCGTACGCAAGGCCAGAGGGGCGCTTGAACGCCTGCGGATATCAGGAGAAGTCCTGGTCGCCGACAACGGGAGTACGGACGGGTCGCGGGAAATCGCGGCGCGTTGCGGGGCCAGGGTCATAGATGTCCCGAAGAAAGGCTACGGCAGCGCCCTGCTGGCGGGGATCGAAAACGCGCGCGGCCGGTTTGTGATCATGGCCGACGCTGACGACAGCTACGACTGGTCGGCGATAGACCCGTTCGTCGAACGGCTGCGGGAAGGCTGCGATCTTGTAATGGGATGCAGGCTCCCGTCGGGAGGCGGCAGGATCCTGCCGGGCGCGATGCCATGGCTGCACCGGTGGATCGGCAACCCCATGCTGAGTTTCATCGGCAGGCTTCTGTTCAAGTGTCCCTCGACCGATTTCCATTGCGGGATGCGGGGATTCTCCCTGGCTGCCATACGGAGGCTGGGCCTCAAATCCACGGGCATGGAGTTCGCCTCGGAGATGGTCATGAAAGCCTCGCTGGCCGGTATACGGATAGAAGAGGTCCCCGTAACGCTGCACCCGGACGGCCGGAGCCGGCCTCCGCATCTCCGTACGTTCCGGGACGGTGCGCCTACGACGCGCTTGGGCGGCGGGTGGCGAAGCGGATTTCCGGCCCGGCCGTCCCTGGCGAGGCGCGACGAGTGGGGGGGCAGGTCATTCCTTCTGTCCGCGGTGTTCTCCAGCCGTTTCTTCTGTAAGAGCACCGCGTTCTCATCTCCTCCCGGTGCGCGCCGCGGGAGCACTACTTGTGCGGAGCGACTCAGCGGCCGGGCGGCGCTGCGGTCCTCCCCTCGTTCCATTCCGTTCGCATCAGGACGTTGACAGGGAGCGGCCCTGCCTTTCCCGTACTCAGCTCCACTACGGCCCTGCGCCCCATTTCCTCGAAGTCCACCGCCGGCCCGGTCCAGCCATCGTGCGCGTTCCCTTTCCCATGGAAGGCCGCGATACTCAGGTCGCGGGGAACTTCCAGACCCCTTGCCGCCGCGGCCCCGGCAACCAGGCGCGCCAGACCGGGGTCCGCAGCGAGCACGGCGGTGAAGGGCGGGTCGGCATCAAAGATGGCCTGCACGTTGGGGCTTTCGATGGTGTCCCTGGAGAACGCGTTGAATACGGCATCGTCCGGCGACGGCAGGCCGGCGTCGAGGAAGGCGCGGCGGAAGCCCTCCGTACGTTCCTTCGAATCGGGGTCCACGTCTCTGATATCCAGCAGCACGAGGCGGAGGAAAGCGATGCGGCGGTGGCCCATCGCCATCAGGCGCGAGGTCGCGTCCCTGGCGGCCTCCACGTTGTCCACGCTTATCGAGCTGAGACGCCATCTCTGTCCGGGCTGGTCCACGAGCGCGACAGGGACCCCGATCCTGGCGTAGCGGCGCAGCGTCGAGGCGTGGAACTGACCGAGGAGGAACACGAAACGGACCGGCAGATGCAACAGGTCCGGCGGGATAGTCCTGCGCAGACGCCTGGGATCGTGGACGATCAGGAGCGGGTCGCAGATCTCCCCCATGCCGCGCTCGATCCCCCGCTGGATCGCGGCCAGATGAGGACTCTCCCACTGGACGCGCAGGCTGTGGCCGAGGACGACCGCTGCGAGGTTGGACGTGGCCGATACGACGTACCCCTGGTTCTTCGCCACGATCCCCCGTCCCGGCGTGACCTTTATGCGATCCTCGGCGATCAGGACTTTCACGGCGGATCTTACGACCTGGAGGCCGACGCGATAGCGCCTGGCCATCTGCCTGAGCGAAGGCAGTTGCTCGCCGGGCTTCCATCGCCCGGATTTCAGGTCTTCGCGCAGCGCCTCGACTACGCGGCGGTACCTTGGCACGCTGCCTCCCGGTCTTCCTTTCCGGCGCGTCTTCTCCGCCATGCCTCCTCCTTCCGCGCGACTCCTCCCCTGTCCGCCCGGCCGCCCCGCGGGACGCCGCATTGGCGGACGGCAGTCCCGTCCCGGCCGGAGACCATCTATAACACGTAATAACACCAAGGCAAGTCCGGCATGCCCGCGGCCCGCGGCCCGGTGTATAAATGATTCGGCAAACGGCGGGGGCGGCCAGGCGGGGAGAGGGGAT
>JAOACM010000351.1 GCA_026417845.1 Planctomycetota bacterium
TATATCCGCGCCAGTCGCGTCGGTCCTACCTCTGAGCCGGGGGCAGGGGCAATCCCAAGAGTTGTCTCCCATATGGAGAGAGACATACGCCCCTCAGGTCGCGCGGGCAAATGCCGGGTCGTTGCCCCCCCCGTATGCGGGAGGACATACCAGACCGAGCAGGATCAGTAAGCGCGAGACGACGTTGCCCCTCGTATGCGGGGGGACATGGGAAGCTGCACCCCGCAGGCGAAATGGGAAGGAATGTCTGCCCGCGGGAAGTAATGGGGATTGTTTTCCCACGGTGCCGGCCAAGAGGAAACCGGGCGGCTGGCCGATGGTCGCGAATATGTGCTTCAGCGCAGGATTATCCCGCCCCAGCCGCCGCCGGACCAGGACGATCCGCCCAACCCGATGCGGATCTTCGTATCGCCGGTATCGCGGCTGAAGGAGAATCCCCAGCCGCCCGATCCCCATCCGCCGCCGAAATTGGTGCCGAACGTGAAAACGTTGTCGCCGGACCTGTAGATGAGCCCAGGCGAGATGCCGACCGTGCCTGTGCCGCTCACGGTAGCCCATCCACCCCGCTCGAAGTACAGGGGGATCGGGCCGACCGTATTCAGTCCGCCGGAGGACCAGCCGTACCATCCGGGCCACGGGGTGCAGGAAAGATCCGGCCAGCCGACGCGACCGACGAAAATGTCGCCAGTCCCAGTGGACATGTACGTGCCTTCGTAGACCGGCGGGTACAGCCGGTAGTAATAAGGCGAGATGCCGTAATCGTAGTACCCCAGTCGCGCCAGCAGGCTCTCGCCGAACATCAGCCTGTTGTAATTCCGAAGCGCCACCTCCCGCTCGGCCGCCTTCAGCTCCTCCTCCCTCATGTCCCGCACGCTCGGCACCTGTGCGCCCTCCCCGGAGCGCCCTATCAGCATCCCGACCGTCCGGCTTTCCTTCCGGTCTATCCTCAGGGACCTTTCCTCCGGCGCCACCCATTCATCCCCGGACTTGACAAGACCTGCGGCCTTCTTCGCATCGGCCTCGCGGACCCATTTGCCGCTCCGGTCGCGGACGAACCCGAGCCGTTTGCGGGCCTCGGCATCATCCGGAAGGGCCGCCAGGAGTTTCTCCCATGTCTTTTCCGCGTCGGCCGAGTAGCCCGGAACGGTGTCGAGGAACCTGGCCAGAGACCGCAACGCCCCGGCATCCTTCGACGCCTCCGCGGCGTCCTTCCGTTTCCTTATCTCCAGCTCGGCGGCGGTCGGCTCTTCCTCCTTTTCCTCGATCGAGGCGATATCTGCGCCCGGTACGAATATCTTCGTCCTGACGTTGCCGACGGACACCTCCAGCGTCACGCCCTCCGACGTCTTTTCCACTATCTTGCCTTTGCGAACCGAGCCGTCCTTGAGCCGAACGATATCGCCGGAGGCGGGACAGACCGCCAAGATAAAAAATGCGAGGGCAGCCACAGGCCGCAAAACCGGTCTGCCGATCCTTATCATTGTCCGATCCCTCCCCATCGCCCCGCGCGCCGCCCCCTCGCAGATCCCTGGGCCAAGAGCATCGGTCAACTCAACGCCTCGAGAGCATCGAGGGATGTGGGGGCGGAACGTATATCCCCTGTATCCTCAGCAGGTTGATCCTGTTCTGCTCCGGACAGAGCGGTTCCCAGGTGGTATTCCGGCGCGTCGCGGGCGGGGGCGCGGGGGTCGGTCCCCCGCCGGGAGGAGGCAATCCGCCCGCGGCGCGGTCTTTCAGGAGCTGCAGGTATATCTGATAGAGCATCATATCCTCCGCCCGGACGGCGATTATGTTGATCGGCCCGGCGACATCCCCCCTGAGCGCCCATGCGCCGGTGGGATTGCCGTCCGCGTCAAGTACCGGATACATGACGGCATACGGATCGAACACGTACCGCGAATAAGTCCCGTCCATCGCGGGCGGGATGAGGTCCCACCATATGCTCCGCGTCATCCCGGGCAGGACGCCGTACCAGTACTGCAACCCCTTGAACTCCTCTGCCAGAGCCCCGCGACGATATATATCGTAGTTGATCCCCTCGCACGGGTCCATACCGTACGGCAGGGCCGATCCGGAAACCGCAGGCCTTCTCCGTCCGGCCATATATGCCGCCAGCAACTTCCGGGCGCGTTCCCATTCCCGGTCCTTCCAGGCCTCCTCATCCTTTTTATCACTCTTGCCTTCCGTCGCAGGCGTCGCCTTTCCTTCCGCCCCCGCCCCGGCGCCGGTTTCGATCCGCGCCCCCGTGTCACGTCGCATCGCATCGGGCTCCCCGCCACCGGCCTTGTCTTTGTCCACCCTTCCGACCTCCGCCCGCCGGACCTCCGTCACCGATTCGATATCGGCGGCGGGAACCTGTATGCGGCTCCTGATGGCGCCGCAGGTAACCTCTATTACGACAACGCCCTCCGATTCGCCGACCTTGCTCCCCTCTATCCTGCGCCCGTCGCGAAGTCTGAACAGGTCCTCTCCACAGGCCCCCGCGCAATACGCTGCGCCCGCGACGCATAGACATCCAACTGCCAGCCATCGTTTCATGTTACGACTCTCCCCCCCCAGCCATGCCAAGCCCGGGGGATATCCCTCTTTCGCGCCACCAGGTGCCAATCGCGCCGTCCCATTCCCTTACTCAGGACGCAAAACCTCCAGCCGTTGGGACCTCGGCGGACGTACAGGCTCGCCCCGTGGCGAGTTGTGCGAGCCGTGACATTGCCAGCCCGGCATCCGGATCCGAGACCGCCGCGCAGTCTGAACCCGAACGCCTTCGATCGCCGCCTCGCGTCGCCCGTCGCGCCCTTGTGCGCAGCAGCACCCGTGCAGCCCCGGACTGGTCAGGCTTCGACGGTCAGGCCTGTGTCCCTATTATACCCTCCTGTCTGGCCCAAAGCCTCCCCCCCTTCTAAAGACGCCGGTGCGTCGCGCGAATTAGGGGATGGCCCAGTTTATTCTGATGATCTTCAGACAAAAGCAGGATACCTGCGCGTGATGCCCCATGCCGCTTGATGCACGCCAGCTGTCAGTTTAAATTGCCGGACTCCGAGCGCTCGCGGAGTGGGAGCGCGCCGTATAATACCAGGCACGAAAGCCCGGCAGCTATATGTCGTGGTCCCAGGGTAATGGCGGGCTATATATCGGTTCCGGTTGGATGTTTGCACTGCAGGTTCCGGAGGCTGAGGCATGTCCTTTTTCTGTCGCGTTTTCCGGCCGGCGGTGTCAAGCAATCGGAGGAGTTTGTAAGGAGGTAAGGAGTGGATCGGATCGAGGAGGAGATATTCGCCCTTCGCGGCCCGGCGTGGCGCCTGGCCTGCTGGATAATCGGCGATACGGAGCTGGCGGAGGACGCCGTTCAGGAGGCGTTTCTGAAGGTCTGGCGCGCACGGGGAGAACTCCGCGACCCTGCATCCATGCGATCATGGCTGCTCAGGATTGTGGCAAATGCCGCGCGGAACATGGCGCGGGGCGAAGAGCGGATTAAGGCGCGGGAGGATATCATGGCGCGTTCTCTGGAGAACCCGGGAGATCCGGCTGAGATAGCCTCGCGCAAGGAGGCCGCCGCGGCGCTCCGGAAAGCGCTGGACGGACTGGAGGACAATCTGCGGCTCCCGCTTCTGTTGCATCATGTCGAGGGGCTTTCCTATCGCGAGATTGCCGATGTGCTGGACATGCCGGAGGGTACGTGCCGAAAGTATGTCTCGCGGGGTATCGAGCGGCTGCGGGGGGCGCTCTCTGCCGCCGGTTTTGCCGCCGCCGCCCCGATGCTTCCCCACTTGCTTGGATCCGGCGCTGCCCCGCCTGTGCCGGCCGGCCTTGCCGGCAGACTGGCGGCGATCGCGCGCGAGGGCGCAGCGGCGCCGGCGTCTTCCGCCGCGGATGGAACGGCCGGAGAGGATCCAGCAGACGGCGGGTCGGCTGGCACGGCCGGCGGGGCGGACGCAGTTGGCCCGGGGGCTGGGACGGAGGCGATCGGCACGGCAGGCGGGGCGAATACGACCGGCGCGACGGGCGCGGGCGCACCGGCAGCGGCGGCGAAAGGGGGAATGGCCATGAGGATTATGATCTGCGCGGCGACGGCGCTTCTGACGGCGGCGGTGGGCATACTCGTGCCGGAATTCCTTGGGCGGGGAAACCCGCCCGGCACTGCTGGCGCGAAGACAGCCGGAGGCGGGGGCGCGGAAAAACCGCCGGCCGGGGAGAGCAAGGAGGCCGAAGAGACCGCCCCGGCGGGTTCCAACGCCGGCAAGCCTCCGCCCTCGAACCCTGTAACGGGCCGCGAGATGCGGGAGGAGGTGTTCGAGTTCACGCAGAAGCCGAAGGCGGAGAAGCAGGGGGACAAGTGGGTCATAACCTTCACGTCGAAGGGCAAGTGCGACGCAACTGTGGCCATTGTGGACAAGGACGGCAAGATCGTCCGCCACCTGGCCAGCGGGGTGCTGGGCCCGAACGCGCCGTGGCCGTTCCAGCAGAACTCGCTCAGTCAGAAGATCGAATGGGACGGGAAGGACGATTTCGGGAAGCCCGCGCCTGCGGGGTGCAAGGTGAAGGTCGGACTGGGGCTGAAGACCACGCTGGACAAGTTCTTTTTCGACAACCCGCTCCTCATAGGGTACACGAGAGATGATACTGTATGGAGGGGCGTAGCGTGCGCCAGGGAAGGCAACGTATTCCTTACCGCCGCAGGCGGCAGGTGCATACTTCTTGACCGCGAGGGGCGGTATGTGCGGACGGTCTGGCCACCGCCCGCGACGACGATGTCGCCCGAGAAGTTTCCCGCGATCCGCTTTGCCAGACGGACGGACGGGAAGATGGTACCCGTATACTCCTCCTGGGGGCTGATTTCGTTGAAGAGTGACAGCATGTACTCCCCATATGGTTTTGTATGGTATCCTCCCGTAATCACTCCTGACGGAAAGGAACTGCTGGTGTGCAGTACCTATCTCCGCGCCCCGCGCTACCTGTACCGTCTTTGTACGGACGGGACGATGCCTGAACATCATATGGCTGTCTCTTATACACATCTCCGAGCCCACGAGACCAG
>JAOACM010000352.1 GCA_026417845.1 Planctomycetota bacterium
CGTCATGGCCGTCCTGCGCCCGCTCAAACTTGTAATACTCAATTACCCGGAAGGCCGGACCGAAGAGATGCGGGCGGTCAACAATCCGGAGGATCCGTCGGCCGGCACGAGACTGGTGCCGTTCTCGCGCGAGCTTTACATCGAGCGCGACGACTTCATGGAGAATCCGCCGCCGAAATTCTACAGGCTGGCGCCGGGCAGGGAGGTGCGGCTGAGGTACGCCTATTTCGTCAGGTGCGTCGGGTTCAAGAAGGACCCCGCCACGGGCGAACCGGTCGAGGTCCACTGCGTCTACGATCCGGCCACACGCGGCGGCGATGCGCCGGACGGCAGGAAGGTCAAGGTCACGCTCCACTGGGTATCCGCACAGCATGCGGCGCGCGGCGAGGTCAGGCTGTACGACAAGCTGTTCCTGAAGGAAAACCCGATGGATATACCCGAAGGCGGGAAGTTCGAGGACAACATCAACCCGAAGTCGCTTGAGGTCCTGAAGGATTGCCCGATTGAGCCGGGGCTGGCAGATGTCGCGCCGGGCGCCAGATTCCAGTTCGAACGCTTGGGTTATTTCTGCGCCGACAGAGACTCGAGGCCCGGCAGGCCGGTGTTCAACCGCACCGTAACGCTCAAGGACGAGTGGGCCAGGATACAAAGGAAAGGGCAGAGCGGTCCGGACCGGTAAGGACCTTATCCGAAAACCTCCAGCGCACAACTTATACGTCAGCGGGTTCTATTGTCCGTCAGGAAGTTTCCAGACAGGCACTAAACGCGCCGGACGGCGGCCGCGATGCGCAAGGGAGGATCCGCATTCCGTCGGCGGCCCCATTCAGGAAACCCCGCCCGGATGCCGGATGGACGCGCCCCCCAACCGGACTGCGCGCCCCCCAAGACGCTCCTCGATGCGGCGAACCAGCCACGAGGCCAGCGCGGCTTTCGAGCGGCGGCCGAGATCAGTCCACAGGCCGGTCGAATCAAGCGCGGCGAACGCGGCGGACTTGCCGCCGAAGCTCTCGGGCCCGTTCAATACTATGAGGTCGAGGTTTTTGGCCTTGAGTTTGCGCGCGGCCTCGGTCCTTCCTCCGGACACTCCGCCGGCCTCCAGCGCGAAACCGGCAAGTGCCTGTCCGGCCCGCTTGCGCGATCCCATCCGGGCAAGGATATCCACGGTCGGAACCAGGCGCAGCAGCATCGGCCGCCCGGACTTCTTTAACTTACCGCGTGCCTTCCGGGCGGGGGTATAATCGGCGACGGCGGCGGTCATGACCGCGGCATCAACATCCGGGAATATGCGGCGGCAGGCGGCGTACATCTCTGCCGCTGATCGCACATCCACGCGGTGGACGCCGCGCGGGGTCTTCAGCGCCACCGGGCCGGTCACGAGCGTAACATCCCAGCCGCGCCGTGCCGCCGCTCGTGCCACCTCGAACCCCATCCGCCCGCTGCTGCGGTTGCTTATGTACCGGACCTCGTCAATATCCTCGACGGTAGGACCGGCTGTGACCAGCATCTTCCGGCGCGCTCTCATCCCGTCCCTCGTCCCATCCCCGCCGGCGTAATCCTGAGCCGCCGGCCCCGTTCGCGTACGCGAGGCAGCCCGCAGGCAGTACTGTCGCCATCCCGGAAAACAGAGCCGCTGCCTGGCAGGCTGGCGTCAGAGCAGGAAATCCTGCCGGGACGGATCGTCAAGGGGCGGCAGAGGAGCGCCCGCTAGGGGCGCCTCCTACAGAGGCGGCACGCCCTCCCACCGCGGCGCGCTCTCCTGCAGCGCCTTCAGCACCGCCCCGATATGCGCCTCGCGTTCAACCCCAAGCTCCGCTATGCCCTTCTCGATTTCCTCCCGGCTCACGTTCCGCGCGAACGCCTTGTCCTTCAGTTTCTTTATGACGCTCCTTACCTCGACCTCCGCGATCTTCTTCGACGGCCTTACCAGGGCTACTGCGGTCAGGAAGCCGCACAACTCGTCGCAGGCGAACAGCATCTTCGCCAGGTCCGAGTCGCGGGGTACGCCGGAGTATTCCGCGTCGCCGAGTATGGCACGGCACCAGTTCTCCGGGAATCCGCGCCGCCGCAGCTCTTCGACGCCTTTGAACGGGTGGTCCTCCTTCGTCGGATATTTTTCGAAGTCGAAATCGTGCAACAGGCCGACGGTGCCCCAGCCCTCGACGCTGTCCTGTCCGGGCGGCGCCGATGCCGGCAGTCCGCGCGAGGCGGCCATCGCCCGCATCGCCTCCTCGACCGTCCGCAGATGCCTCCGCAGCGATTCCCCCTGAACCCATTCTTTCACAAGCGCCGCGGCCGATTCACGATCCATCTCTCTCCTCCCGTATAGGCGCCCTTTCAGCCGTACAGGGAAAGGGTCCGCCGTATCGCGCCACGCACGGCCTAGGGCGTGCGGGCAGCCCGCCACACGCAGGAAGCGAAGCCCTTATCTGCCAGCACGATACCGGCGATCGAAGGGGGCGGATCCCTCCGCCCCGACGCCCCTGTCCGGATTTGCGGCCAGGTGTTCCAGCAGGTGGAAGACCGTCTCCGTGTCGTCCTCCGCCCCGACGGCCTTCGCTATTTCCTCTACCGTCGCGCCGCGTCCGCCGGCCGACTTCAGGAAGTCCAGCACTCTGCGCTGGAGCGCCAGTATTTCGCCGGCAGCCTTCTTCCCGGCCTCGACCCCTGGCTGATGGTAGGCGTTTACATTTATGAGCGATGCGTAAAGCCCTACGGCCCTTTCGTACAGCGCTATCAGCGCCCCAAGCGAGGCTGGAGAAACGTCCGGCATCGTAACGGTCATCGAACGGCGGCCCTTCTCGTAAAGGGCGCGTCGCGTGCCCAGCAGGAAGCCGAGCAGGTAGTCTCCAGATGTGATCCCCGGCTCGACCTCGATGGATTTTCCCTC
Source organism: Planctomycetota bacterium (assembly GCA_026417845.1). Taxonomy (GTDB): domain Bacteria; phylum Planctomycetota; class SZUA-567; order H5-PLA8; family CALKMO01; genus CALKMO01. The sequence continues at coordinate 2,888 of JAOACM010000352.1, forward strand.
TCTGTCCCGGAGGACCTGGATGAACGTTACAAAGAAGTTGTCCAGGCCGTCCCTGAGCTGCTGGATGTACGAATGCTGGTCCGTGGACCCCTTGTTGCCGTACACGGACAGCCCCTGGTTCACGATACTGCCGGCCAGGTCCTTTTCCTTGCCCAGCGACTCCATCACTAGCTGCTGGAGATATTTCGCGAAAAGTTCGAGCCTGTCCTTGTAGGGAATGATGACCATGTCGCGGCATCCGCGACCATCGCCGGCAAGGTGCCACATGGCTGCCAGCATCGCGGCCGGGTTGGCGCGCGGGTCGGCGGCTCTGGTCCAGACATCCATGGCTGCCGCGCCGTCGAGGAAGGCGTCGGTGTCTATGCCCTGCAGGGCGGCCGGGAGCAGCCCGACGGCCGATGTCACAGATGTCCTGCCGCCGACCCAGTCCCACATGGGGAACCTCGCCAGCCATTTCTCGTCGCGCGCCTGTCCGTCGAGCTGGCTGCCTTCCGACGTCACGGCAACGGCGTGCTGAGCGAATGGGATGCCGGCGCGGCGATACGCTTCGGCGGCCTCGAGCATCCCGTTGCGCGTCTCCTTCGTCCCGCCGGACTTCGATATCACTATCGTCAGTGTTGACTTCAGGCCGGATGGGCCAAGCGCGGCGAAAATCCTGTCCATGCCGTCCGGGTCGGTGTTGTCCAGAAAGAACGGACGCATCCGGTCGTCCGGAGTGGACAGGGCGGAGGCGACCAGCTGCGGGCCGAGCGCCGACCCGCCGATGCCTATGACCAGCAGATTCCTGAAGAGCCGGGCCTTCTTCGGGCGTATCTCGCCGCAGTTCACATGCGCGACGAAGTCCTTTATACGATCCCGCGTCTCCTCGATGGCGCGCCTGATATCCGCCGTCGGAGCCAGTTCCGGATCCCTCAGCCAGTAGTGGCCCACCATCCGGTTTTCATCGGGGTTGGCGATCCCACCCTTTTCGAGGTCCCGCATCGCCTCCAGCGCCTTTCGCAGCGGAGCGTCCATTCGTTCGATCGAATCGCTCCCGGCACCCATGCGGCTGAAGTCCAGCCGGAAACATGTCTTCGGATCGAAAAGCAGGCTCCGGCGGAATCCGGTCCATGAAACGCTGTCAGGCATCTTCCCCCTCCCCGCGCAGCTGGAACCCTGTCAAAAAACCTTCGTGGCGTCCAGAGATCATCACGCGGCATCCAGCCCGCCATCCGGAGGTTCCCCGGGCAGACTCCAAATCCTTTCCGCGCGGCTGTCCTTTCATGCGGCAGCCCGCGGCGGGCTACCGCGGCAACCATCCGGCGACCGCATCGCGCGCCCCCAGTTTACGATATGGCGGAACCGAATCGCGGGCAAGAACAAACGGGAACGATCCCGGGGAAGGCGTGCCGCATCGGGTGGCGGAGAAGCGGAACGTAGTTGTCTGCAGCCCCATATTGCGGGGCACAGGAGGCGCGAGGGGTGTATGTGGCAGCGCTATTGTTATCCCGCTCAAGCGCGCCACTGCAGGCAGCAGCCCCTGCCCGAACCCGGCAAACAATTTACAGCGGAACGGATCGTGCCAGGCCTGTATCGCCCCGGACGGATCGTGAACGGGCGTTGATACTGGCAGCCGTTCCGTCATAATCCAGCGTTCCCGCTCACATCTCTGACAGCCTGCACAAGAGGAGATCGTGGGCGTGGCGGGGGAAGCGTCCGATTTGGCGTGGGGCGGCCTCATAAAGCGGGCTGGAAACCGGAAAGAGGCGGGCGATGCGGGAAAACCGGCCCCCAAGCCTGCGCAAAGGCTTCCTGCCATTCCGGCACGACAGAAAGCAGAAGGGATAAAAATGCGCGCGGCGGTGCTTGAAAAACCGGGCGCCTTTTCGGCAAGGGAGGTTCCCGATCCGGAGGTCGGCGCCGGGCAGGTACTCATCAGGACCGCGTTCGTTTCCATATGCGGTTCGGACATCCACGTTTTCCACGGCGAGTTCGGGGAAAGGGTCAGGTTCCCGGCTATCCTGGGACACGAATTCTGCGGGACGGTCGAGGCGGCAGGCGATGGAGTGGATGGGTTCAGCCCTGGAGACAGGGTAGTCGCCGATCCGCTCGTGCCGTGCGGGACATGTTCGGCCTGCGAGGAGGGAGTATAC
>JAOACM010000353.1 GCA_026417845.1 Planctomycetota bacterium
GTCCAGCCGGAGGCCCCGACGGGCGGTCTGTAAGCTTTCAGGAAGGCGCCGGTGCGGGCATCCACCGCCACACAACGGCGCCCGTCCGAGGCGTACAGGACTCCGTCAACTATGCACCTGTCCGGAAAATCCCTGCCCTTGTAGAAATCCCCCTCGTGAAACGTACATTCCCACCTTTTCGCGCCGGTCTCCGCGTCGAAAGCCACGAACCTGCATCCTTCATTCCATGCGGTTTCTACCGAGCCGACTATTATATAGTTTCGCCACGCCAGCGGCTTGTACGCTCCGGCCATCCCGGGAACTTCCGCGCGCCACAGGATGCGGCGCATCTCCTCGGCCGCCTCGCCGGCGTTCCGGCTGTTACCTCCGTCGCCGTTCACAAAGCACCAGCAGGATTCGCCCGCAACACCCTCCCGCGCGCCTTCCCGGCTCGAAATCCATGCATGCAGCGCCGCCCATGCACCGACGGCCAGCGCGGCCGATGCGGCGGCTGCCATCGCCATGGCGCGGAGGCCCCTCCGAGCGGCACCTCCGGGGCCCTCTCCGCCTCGCGGCGTCCGCTCCCTTGCCGGGACGGTCCCGGCCGTCTCCGCCACGGCCGCCGCGACAAGCCGCTCCTGGAAACCTGGCGGCTCGAAGGCCCGGCCGCGCCCGATCATCCATGCGCGGAAGGATTCAGCCGCCGCCGCGAGACTGCGGCATCCGGCGCACTCCGCCAGATGCCTTTCGACCCCGGCCCGCACTTCCTCCAGCGATCGGGCCCCATCGTCGGCCTTGTCATCGCCCCCACACAGGAGCACTTCGCGGACTTCCTCGCAATCCATGACCGGCATCCTCTTACTGCATATAGCCCTTCCGGCCCCCCCGCGGTATCCCCGGGGAGCCGGAATACTCATCCTGCCGCATCGCTCCAATTCGCCCGTCGCACGCCTCAGGCAGCGGCCCGCAGGAGCATGCTCCGGCCGGACCGGGCGCCGCGCTTTTAAAAGAGTACGATGGCGGCGACAGACGGGGACATTTTTCCGGTCCCCCCGGACAAGGGTCGGACATCATTCCCCTGGCGGGTCGGCGCGGCGCCCGGCCGGGGCCAGCCTGTCACGGAGCTGGGCGATGGCCCGTTGCAGCCTCTTCTTCGCCGCTTCGCGGGAAACCCCCAGGATGGCGGCGATGTCCCCCATGTCGAGCCCGCGCGCGAATCGAAGCGTCAGGATGTCCCTGGCATCTTCGTCCAGCGAGGCGAACGCCTTGGCGACTTCCTCCGCGGTCTCCTCGGCCTCGATGCGCCATGTGGGATCGAACGCCACAACGGCCGGACCGCCGGCGGCGCCCGGGACCGGCGGCGGACTGTCATCGCCTCTCAACGCGGCGCGCCCCCTCCGCCTCAGCTCATCCCGGCACCGGTTCCTCAGTATGCCGTAAAACCATCGCGCGAATCTGAACCCCGCCCGGAACGTGTGGCCAGCCCGGATCATGTTGAGCACGGCGTCCTGGACGGCATCCTCGGCGGCGTGGGGTTCGCCCAGAACTGCCAGGGCGTAGGCGAACGCGGCCGAGGAATGGCGCTCCATCAGCATCTCCATTGCCGTCTCGTCGCCCTTGTCGCGAAAGCGCAGGAAAAGGGCCTCATCGCCGTCACAAGGCCCTCCGGCGCCATCGCCGACCGGGCGGTATCCATCCCGGTCTTTCGTTTCCGATGGGAACATGCCGCTCGACCAATCCTCCACCGACGGATAACTTCCCCCCGACCGCGCCGGGGTATACCATACAGCAATCACGGTTCTCCGAACGGCTTATACACCGGGGCCGGGGAGACGGTCGAGACAATCCAGCCCCGGAGGACGGGCGCGCCGGGCGTTCCCCTGGAGGGATGGGGACGCGGGCACATCGCGCTTGCGCGACAACTCCCGGCGCGATACATTTCAAATGCCACAAGGAGGAAGATGTCCCGGAGGCGGCGGACGTGGGTGGACAACATTCCGAGAGCGGCCGGCTCGCTCCCGCGCTCGACCGCGGGGTCAGGCTCGGCAACTTCGAGATCGAGGAAAAGATCGGCCAGGGCGGTATGGGCGCCGTGTACAGGGCGCGCCAGGTCACCATGGACCGCCCGGTGGCCCTCAAAATACTCCCCGCCAAGCTGTCGAAGGACAAGTCGTTCCTCGATCGGTTCCTGCATGAGGCCAGGGCCGCGGGCAAGCTCTCCCACCCGAACATAGTTACCGGAATAGACGCCGGCGAGGCCGGCGGCATCTACTACTTCGCCATGGAGTTCGTAGACGGATCGTCCGCGCTCCAGACGCTGAAGGAGAATGGCCCTCTGCCCGAGGCGGAGGTCGTTTCGATCGGCATCCAGCTCGCCTCCGCCCTCCAGCACGCCACGGAGAACGGGCTGGTCCATCGCGATGTCAAGCCGGATAATCTCCTCATAGACCGCAAGGGCGTCGTCAAGCTCGCCGACCTGGGGATCGCCAAGGCGCCGCTCTCTTCCGCCGGCGACGCGACGGACGCGCCGAACAAGGCCATAGGCACGCCGGCGTACATGTCACCCGAACAGGCCACGGCGCGGGACGACGTGGACATCCGGGCCGATATCTACGGGGCCGGCGCGACCCTCTACCACCTGCTGACCGGAAGGCCCCTGTTCTCGGGCGCGCCGCACGACATATTGAAGGCGCAGGTGTACTCGCGGGCGCCGAATCCGCTCGAGCTGCGGCCTGACGCCTCCCCGGCGATGGCTGCGGTCATCGAGAAATGCCTGGCGAAAGACAGGGACCGCAGGTACCGGGATCCGGCGGAGCTGATGGCGGACCTGCGGCGCATAGCGGAACGGAAGCGCCCGGCGATAAAGCTCGAAGAACTGGCCCCGGCATCCATAGAGCCGACCGCGGCGGCGATCGAAAAGATGGGCGTCTACCTTTCCGGAAGGCCGCGGCTTCCTACCGGCAAGCAGATTCCCGTCGAATCGGATAGCGGGACATCCCGGGCCGCCGCGGGCGTGGCGCCGGCGGGGGCCGATTCGAGGAAGTGGCTCATCGCCATATCCGGCGCGGCGGCCGGCATGTTGCTGGTATTCGCGGTGGCGGCCATCTGGAAGGGGGGCAGCGGGGACGTTCCGGAGCGGCGGAGGGCGGCTGGGGCGGAAGAGACTGGCGCGGACGGAAGGAGCGCGCCGGGAGGAAGCCCCGCGACCGGAGCGCGCCAAGGCGCCGGGATGCCGGGTACCTCCGCCGCGGCCGGAACTAAGGCTTCGGCGGAAGAAGGAAAGGCTGCCGGCGGGGAATACTCGCGGACGGAGGCGAAGATGGCCGCGCCGAGAGGCGGCGCCGGGGATTCCGCCGCGGCCGGCGCGGGAACCGGAGACCTCGAAGCCATACTCAACTCCGGGCTTGATGGCCTGGCGAGGGGGAAGGAACGCTACGAACGCGCGCTGGCGGAGGCCTCCGCGCCAGGGCAGCGCGCAGCCGCGGCGGAGGCGCTGAAGCGCATAGAGGAGACGATAAGGAACAGGGCCGAGGAGCGGCTCGCAGAATTGGACGGGAAAGCCGCGCCGCTGGAAAAGGCCGGACGCCTGGCGGAAGCCGCCGCCGTATACGAAGCCGAGGATGGGAACCGGCTGGGGCTTGTGGGGAATTCCAAGCTGAGAGGCAGACTGGAGCGCATACGCGAGCTGGCGCGGACGGTTGCGGAGGATGCCAGGAAAAAGGCTGGGGAGCTGGCTGGCCGCGGGATGCGCGCAGAGGCTGTCGAGACCCTGCGGAAAACCGCCTCGCTGCTGCCGAAGGATATCGCCGAAACGCTGAAGCCGGATATCGAGGCCCTGTTAGCCCCACCCGCGCCGGAGTCCAGTTCAGCCGCAGCGGCGGCCGGCGCGACGCCCCCCGGAGCCGCCGGCACTGGCGCGACCGGCTCAAGCGCTGCGGCCCCGGCGGCCGTGGCGGACCCGGGCGCCCCGAAGGCTGATGCCGCCGGACCTGCTGCTGCCGCTGGATCTACCGTCGCGGGTACAACCGCTGGATCGGAAGCCGGGAAAACAGCCACAGCTCTGCCTTCAAACAGGGATATCGAGGCCGACGGCAAGGCCGCCGCCGAGAAGCTGATGGGTCTGTTCGATCAATGCCTGTATGCCGAATTCAGGTCACAATACGCGGAGGCCGTAAAGACTTTGGGGGCGGCCAAGTCCTTTACCGACGCCAGGCCGGCGCTGGATGGCATGCTCGAAGCCTGCGCGGCGGGCGAGGGGCGTATGAAGAGGCTCCGGATGGCCGACCTGGAAGTCTCTCGCATCAAGGTCCAGGCCAGGCGATCGGCCGAGACATACGGGAAGATCCTATGGACGGAAAAGAGCGTCTTCGAATACGGCCGGCTCATGGGGTTGCTCGGAGCTCACTCGGCGGCATTCCAGTCCTTCGCGATGGTCCCCGTCAACCCCAAGCCGCCGCAGCAGCCCCACTGGTCCGCTTCCAACGGCAGGTACTGGTACGAACTGGCCCAGGTGGAGCGCGCCGCGGGGATGCTCAAAGAGGCAAAGGCACCCCTGCTGGCCGCCGCGGAGAACCCGGCGGCGGAGAAATGGTTCCAGGACAGCGCCAGGGAACTGCTCAAGACCATGGACCAGATCAGAGAGAAGAAAAAACGTGCCGCGGACATACGCGCCAGACGCTCCAGGGGCGAGCCGATCCCGGCCTCGGAGTACTGGGAACTCGTCAAACTCCTCTACGATCTCCTCTACGATCGCCTGGAGGCGCGGGCAGAGGCTGAGATATTCGTGGATGTCTACAGGGATTCCGGCATCGTGAAATCCGGCGAAGCCCCTTCGCTCCTGCTGGAACTCGTGCAGGAGTTCGGCGAGCATACCGTCACGGCAAAGATGGCCGGGGAATTCCGCGCGAAGTACCCGGAACACTGGCGGACGAAGGACGGCTCGGCGCTGTGGTGGGAGGCCGAGGCGAAATACAGGCTGGCGAATTACATTGACGCCATCGAACTCTATCGGCGGATGCAGAAGGAGTATCCGCA
>JAOACM010000354.1 GCA_026417845.1 Planctomycetota bacterium
CGACCGAAGACCGTGTGCTTGCCGTCCAGCCAGTCGCAGCCGCCCTTCCTCGTCACAATGAAAAATTGCGAACCGTTGGTGTTCGGGCCCGAGTTGGCCATTGCCAGGGCGTAACGGGCCACCCTGTGTCCGCTCTTCCCCTTCTCGTACCTGTAGCCTCTGCTCTCGTAGTACTCCTTGACCGCCCTGTCCCATAACGCCTGAGGACAACCTTCGCGCTTCAGGAACTCGAAAAAGGCGGCGTCTCGACATTTGATGGCGCCCAGACCCAAGGCGTCCGCATCAATCTCATCGGCGAAACGATAACCCGGATCGCCGGTACCATCGCCCTTCGGACAACCTCCCTGGATCATGAAATCTTTTATTACCCTGTGGAACTTCAGACCGTTATAGAAACCTTTCTCGACAAGCTCTATGAAATTGGCGACCGTGTTCGGAGCGGAATCCTCGTAGAGCTCCAGCACTATCTCGCCGCGGTTCGTTTTCAGAGACACAAGCGGGTTGCGCGAATCCGGTTCGACCTTTTCCGCCGCATCATCTTTCTTCCCGCCGTCTTCAGGCTTCCCGCCCGGCGCGGCGCCGGTTTTATTTCCTGTTCCGGCATCCGCCTTGCTTTCCTGAGCGCTCCCGGCGCTTTTCTTCTCTCCGCCCGTGCCAGTTTCCTTTCCGGCGCTGGCATCCATCGCTTTGTCGCCAGCGCTGCCCTTGTCCGGCGCCGGTTGCGCCGCAGACGTTTCGCCTTTCTTGTCGGGGGTTGCGGTTCCAGAGATCGCCGTCTCCCCGCCTCCGCCTTTGCTCCCTTCTCCGGTGCCGCCTTCCGGCGCTCCGCGCGTCCTGAGCGCGTATGCGAGCGCCAGGATCAGCGCTACCGACCCCATGAGAAGCAGCCCTACGGTCCTGTCGCTGGCAGCCATAGCCTCCATCGCCTCCTTGCAAACCTGAAGACCGGTTGCTGCCGCAGACGGCGCGGCGAAGCTCCGGGCGTCCCGCTCCGGACGGGTTCCAGAGCCGCGGCTCCGAAGCGGACGGATGGCTCCGTCCACCTTCCCCTCCGCCGGCGCCCCCGATGACCGTCGGACACCTCGAATCTATCCCGCGCTGCCCAAAGCTTCAGCAGCATCCCTCCCAACCCATTCGGAGGTTTTGTATAAGCTCCTGATCCTATCCGAAAACCTCCGGCGCGCAGCTTATAAGCTCAGGAAGTCCCACTGCCGGCAGGAAGTCCTTAAATAGGCACTTACGAGTCGCTCGGCCTCCCACCTCCCTTTCGCAGGCAGATTCCCCGGCCGGAAGGATCCTCCTGAAACCTCCCGCCCGCTCGAAGGATCGCGCCGTCCCAGCCCCCTTTCCCGTAATATCAACCGCTGGCCTTTCCGACCGCGCTGCGGCCGTCTCCACCAGCCGGCTGGACGTTCGCCTTCCCCAGATTGCCGTCCCTCAGCTCGGGCGGCAGATCCACCCTTGCGGCCTCAAGCGCACGCCCTTGCCTGCCCTTCTCGGACCTCGCGAGGAAGTCCAGCAGATACTTGACCTCCCCGACCCTGTCGAGTCCCCGGGCGGCTATCGCCTCCAATGCATCCTTCCGCTGGAGACCTTTGACGAACAGAAGCAGGTAGGCCTCCTTGAGCGCCGCGACCACATCGTCGGGCAGCCCCCTTCTGCGGATGCCTTCCATGTTGAGTCCACGAACCTTCGCCGGATGGCCCTCGACTATCAGGTAGGGCGGAACGTCGGATGTTATCCTCGCCATGGCGCCGACGAAGGCGCACCGGCCGACAGTGACGAAGTGATGCAATCCGGCCATCCCGCCGATCCTTGCCCCATCCTCGACGACGATGTGTCCTGCAAGCTGAGCACCGTTGGCCAGGATGATGCGATCCCCCAGCCGGCAGTCGTGAGCGATATGAACGTAAGCCATCAGCAGGTTGTCGTTTCCGATCTCGGTTACGCCGCCTCCGAGGGCGGTTCCGGCGTGGACCGTTACGTACTCCCGCAGGACGTTCCTGTCGCCTATCTTTACCCGCGTCTTCTCTCCGGCGTACTTCAGATCCTGAGGCTCGCCGCCTATCGCCGCGTACGGATGGATGACGCAGTCTGAACCTATCTCCGTCCATCCCGATATCGTGACGTGGTTGCGGATCTCGGTACGGTCCCCGATGGAAACCTCTGGACCGATCACGCTGTAGGCGCCGATCCGTACACCCTTGCCAACCCGGGCGGCCGGATCAACTATCGCGGTAGGATGGATCATGTCCTGCCCTTTCCGGTGCGCTCCGCAGGTCAGGTCCGGACCGCGGACCCGTCCGATCCGGCCCCCCGTTCTGCGGCCTCTCCACCGCTCCTTCCTCCTCCACTACCGCCACCTTCGTCGCTTATCGCGAACTTTATGACGGCCTCGGCAGCGACTTCCCCCTCAACGCTCGCCGTGCCTTTCGCGATCCCGAAAGGCAAACGCAGGCGTTCTATGGTTATGTCGAGCACCAGTTGATCGCCGGGGACTACCTTGCGGCGGAACTTGACCCCGTCCAGGCCAGCCAGCAGCGCCAACGCCCCCTTCCGCTCATAGTCTCGCAGGAACAGGACCGCCGCCGCCTGCGCCAGCGCTTCTATTATCAGCACGCCGGGCATGATCGGCCTTCCGGGGAAATGTCCCTGGAAGAAACCTTCGTTCATCGTGACGTTCTTGATCGCCACCACCCGCTTCATCGGCTCCATCGCCAATATACGGTCCACCAGAAGGAAAGGATACCGGTGCGGCAGGATTCCGGCTATCTGCTCGATATCCAGGATCGGCGGTCGTTCCATGTTCTCCTTTCCGGTTCCCCCGGCGCGCGTGGGAACCATCTCGCCGCGCACCGCGCCGGCCACCCGGCCAGTGTCCACCGTCCCGGCGGCGGTTTCCGGACCTACGGCTGCCCCTGCGGCGGCGAACGCATCGTTCCCGGCCGTCCCGGCGCCGCCATTCAGAATGCGGCGCGTCAGCAGGCGGTTCAGCCTGTGTCCCGAACGCCTGGCAATCACTTCGGCCTCCAGGGGTCTGCCAAGAAATGCCAGGTCTCCGATCAAATCCAGTATCTTGTGCCGCACCGGCTCGTCGGGGAAACGCAGTTCGTTGCCCAGAACCTTCCCCCTGTCCAGCACCAGCGTATTGCGTGTGCTGGCTCCCTTGCCGAAACCTGCCGCACGTAACCTTTCAGCTTCCTCCAGCAGGCAGAAGGTCCGCGCCGGCGCGATCTGCTCGCGAAACGTCTTTTCGTCGAGAACGATGGACAGGTCTCCCTGGGCGAGCGGTTCGCCAGGATACATGAGCGAATAGGAGACCGACAGACCGCCCCTGGCCGGCAGCGCCGCGATGGATGCACGCCCATCGCTTACGGAGGCGGCCGTCCGGAGGCGTATCGGCGCCCTTCCGCCATCCCGGTCCTCGATTCCCGCCCCGAGCACCGCTTCGACGAACGGCAGGGCACTCCCATCCATGCCGGGGATTTCCGGTCCGTTCACCTCAACGGCGGCGTCGTATATGCCGAGCCCCGTCAGCGCCGCCAGCAGATGCTCCACGGTGTGCAGCTCGATTCCGTCCCTGCGCAGCGCCGACCTGAATGGCGGCGCATCCAGCAGGATATCGGGAAGCCTCAGCTCCGGCGCCCCCGGCAGATCAACTCTCCGGAAGACCAGGCCGGTCCCGGGGTCCGCCGGCAGTATGCGGACTTCCGTTTCGACTCCCGAGTGCAGTCCCACTCCACAGAGGGAACAGGGCGACTTAAGGACGCGGCAGCCTCGACTCAAGTCCGGCGATCCTTTCCTCGAGTTTCCTTAGCCGCTCGACCAGCTCGGGGAGCTTGCTCACGCACGCCTCCACGCGCGCCGCCTCCCTGGCTTCCCGCGCCGGCAGGCCGAGCATCCTGGCGCCGGGGGGCACGTCCCTGTGCACGCCCGACTTGGCGCCTATCTGGGCGCCAGCCCCGACCTTCCTGTGATCGGCCACCCCGGCATTGGCGGCCAGGATAGCGTAGTCGCCAAGCTCCACCGAACCGGCCAGCCCGGCCTGACCACACAGAATGCAATGCCGTCCGATCCGGCAATTGTGTCCGACCTGGACGAGGTTGTCAATCTTGGTGCCTTCTCCGACGAGGGTCTCGCCCATCGTGGCCCTGTCCACGGCCGAGTTCGCGCCGATCTCCACCGCGTCGCCCAGGACGACCCTGCCGACCTGCGGGATCGGCACGTGGCGGCCGTCGCGAAACCGGTACCCGAAACCATCGGCGCCGATTACTGTGGATGCGTGTATGACGACGTCGGCCCCGACATCCACCCCGTCGTACAGCACCGCGCCGGGGTATATCCTGCTGCGCGGCCCCACACGGCAGTTCCTCCCGATGTAGGCGAGAGCGTACACCCGGCACCCGGATTCGATGCGTGCCCCGGCCCGCACCACGGCGAACGGTCCGACGTACGCATCGGGCGCCACCCATGCGCCCTCCTCGACCGCGGCACGCGGGTCCACGCCGGCCGGCTCGTCCGGGATCGGATGGAACCGCCGGGCTATCAGCGCGAAAGCTATAGCCGGGTCCTCCACACGGATGATCGCCGCCCGGAATTCGACCTTCATATCCTTCGATACCACCAGGGCCGATGCGGACGACCGGGCGGCATCCGCCGCACGCTTCGGATCGAAGAGGAACGCGATATCCCCCTCCTGCGCCGAGGCCAGCGGGGCGACGCCTCTTATCCGGACATCTCCGTCTCCCTCCAGCTCGCCTCCGACAAGCGAGCACAGATCCTTCAACGATTCCACCTTCTCTCCGGCCATCCTCGCGATCCTCCCGGATTCCCCTTCCCCCCCGTCGGTGCGACCGGCGCATATCGAATACGCCGGTTCCGGCGGCCCGTCATGGTAATTGTTTGCCACGCTCAAATGGGGGTTACTCTGTCTCTTATACACATCT
>JAOACM010000034.1:0-14991 GCA_026417845.1 Planctomycetota bacterium
ATCTGCACCCGGTCGTTGTGATTGTCGGCGATGTAAACCCGGCCCTGCGCATCCACGCAGACCCAGGCGGGGCAGTGGAACTCTTTCTCCCCCTTGCCTGGATTCATCCCGCCCAGCCAGAGTTTCGGCGATTCCTGTCCATCGTATTCCATCCGATACACGGCGTGCATCCACGCCGCATAAGGCGGATGAGTCATGAAATTGGGCTGAACGTTCTTGTATGTGCCGGTGAGGTAGAGCCACTTGCCATCCGGCGAAAAAGCTGCGCTGTGGAATGCGTAGCGCGGGGCGTACTGCGCACTGGGGATTTCCGGCAGGTCAATCTTCGGGCCGATCAGGGGCGACGACCCCGGCTTGCCGTCCGTCCGGAAGCGGGCCAGCCGCAGGTCGCGATCTTTGGTGTGGCGGGAGTCCCAGCCCGGCACGACGGCGATCCGCCCGTCATGGACGGCGAACGTCCGCGCGGCCGTGCCCCATGTGGCCTCCGTGAAGCCGCAACCGCTGGGCAGGTAAGTCGCCGCCCACCAGCCTTGCAGAGTCGGCACTTTATGGCCGTCGGCGAAAGTGCTCATTTCAAGTCCGTTGACTTGGTCCACCTTGTCGGCAGGGAACGGGAAAATCGTCCGGATATATTTGCCGTCGTGCGCGAACAACTTTACGTTTTCCACGCCGCCGCCTTCGTAGACGTACACGCCCTCAGGCTGCGCTACCGGACGCGGATTGCGCGTGCCGGCCAGGCGTTTCATGGGATGCCACAAAAGCGACCGTTCGAACCGGGCCTTGAGCCCCAGGGACACCCGAACCGTCAGAGCGTCCTTGTCGTCAATGTACTCTCCCGCGTCGTTCTTGCCGTCCCATACCACGATCTGTTCCAGCGAGTTTGGCTGGAACGGATCGGGTGCGTTCGGCCCCAGTACTCCGGAAGCCAGATGCCGCACGATCGTGCCGTCCCCTCTTTCGATCACCACCGTCGCATCGCAATAGTCCCTGGACGCGAACCGGATGGTTACCCGATCGCCCTCGCGTGTAACCTCGGGCTTCTTCGCGAACTCGAATACCTCCTTCCGTTTGATGGTGTAATCTTCCGCCTCGGTGGACTGCCAGATTTTCGGGCCACCGGGGGCCTCCGCCGCCTCCGCCTTTGCCCCGGACGAGGGCAGGAAGGCCGTGGCAAGGGCCGGGAACAAAGGCCATGACCGGCGCGCAGCGGCCGCCAGCAGGCCCGACAGAACGAGCGCCAGTTCAGCGAACTTCATTTGCCTTGCCTCCTTTCGTGTCTTCCCTCCGTAACGGTTCATCGCCCCTCGCCTCCTCGCTCAGTCCTCTCCATCCGCGGAGCAGCGGGACCTTGCCGCCGATGTCTGGGCGGGCCCGGAAATCGAATCGCCGGTTGCCGGGCGATCGCTTTCGCGATCGCGCCGGGAAGAACCGTCGCAGGGCGAAGTTGCGCGAAATTCCATCCCCGGTCCTTCTTCGTCGTGCCGGGAAGGACCAGCGTCCGCCAGCCCTTCAGGTCCCGCCGCGCGTTCACTTCTTGAAGTATTTCTCCCTCATGTGCTCGGTCGGAACTATCCAGAAGCCCGCATCGAACCAGCGGCCGTAACGCAGCACAGGCACCTTCGGATTGTGAGCGAACGTGCGGGTGTGCTCGACGATGTTGTCGGCGTGCGGCATGCCGCGAAGGAGACTGATCGCGATCTCCTCATTCTCCAGGAAAAGGCGGGATCCGGCGTCCAGGTCGCGCCCGGAGAACGACAGCAGTTCAACCGCCTTCGTCTCCCGCCCGGAACCGCGGACCGCTCCGCTCGCCGATGTCGGCGTCTCGAAGATGACGGCCACCTTCAGATCCTTCATCATGTCGGCGAATATGGGGATGAGGTCGCGGTAGGCCTGAATGTCCAGCGGCGTATCGGCGACGCCGGCCTCAGGCCCCCTGGTCTCCTTTATCAGCTTCGGAACCACGGTGACTATCTCCCTCTCCCAGTCCTTGGTCTTCTTGTTCGGCTGGAACTCGAACCTCAGATGCGCATCCGGAGGGCAGCCGCCCATGAGCGGATTGATGATCCTGAGATCCTCCACCACCGGAATGCGATAGACCGCCAGGCTCTCCCTGCTGCCGTCCGGCTTGTCGGTCGCGCGGTGCTCGACCAGCTCGATCCCCTTCCCCATCTGCTTCAGCCGCTCCAGCGCGGCCTCGCGGGTAAGATGCCGGGATATTAGGGCATCCGCGGGCGATCTCCGGTCGAGGTCCAGCAGTTCACGGCTTACCGTCAGCCGCTCGGTGACGGTCGCACCGCCGTCCCGGTCGTGGAGAGTTACGCGGATCTCTATCTGCATGCACCCGCAGCACATCGCCGCCGCGACGCAACACAACAGCGTCGCGACCGGCATCGTGATACGAACCCCGCGAGTCATTTGCCGTCTTCCTTTCTGTCCGGCGCGTCGCCTCTGTCGCCCTTCCGGTCGCCCGCGCCCGGTTCGGCCGGCGCGGCGAGGAGCATCTCCTCCCGGCCCAGCAGGGCCGGCAGCCCGTGCTGTACCGTTGCCGAGACCTGCCCGTATTCGCCGAACTCGCCCGCGCTCTTTACGCGCATCGAGTGCAGGAGCCTGCCGCCGGCGGAGTCGAAGACCAGCAGGTCGAAGTCCTGGCGGTCGGCAACTTCGGCGACCAGCGCGTTGGGGGGCGACCTGTCCGGCCCGCGCAGCCGTACCGCCGGCTTCCCGCTGTAGCCGACGCGCTCCTGCGGCTTGAACAGCGGCTTGCCGGTGGCGCAGTCCAGCCCGACGATGTAGAAGCCCTGCCCCGGATGCAGCCCTATCCCGTAAAGCCGCCCGTCGCGAATCTGCATGGAATATATCGGCTGGGGAGAGGATGGATTCTTGGGATCAGTTCCCCAGAGCGTCTTGCCGCTCGCGGCCGAGAGCATGTATATCGCCTTGCGGTCGTACTCGTTCTTGACCACAGCCAGGTAATCGCCCCCCAGCGCCAGGCGCATGGGAACGTTCGGTTCTCCGATCGCGCACTTCCACAGCAGCCGCATCTCCCGCGTGTCCACCATTATCACGTACCGCCCGTCGGTAACGGCCATCCGGCCCCCGTCGCGCGCGAAGGGCAGCTCCGGAGGGGCCTTTTCCAGCAGCGGATGCCTGTCGTCGCCGGTCAGGTCGGGCAGCTCCAGGCGCCCGATCAGCCCCCCCGTCGCCCGGTGGCGAACGGTCACGTTGAAGGGCATCTCGCGGACTAGAACCAGCCTGTCCCCGTCGAAGTATGGCGGGACGTAACCTCCCCCCTCCTCCCTGCTTTCCCACGCCACCTCGCCGCGGGGATCGCCGGTCGGAATGTACAGCGCTATGGTGTCGCTCCGCCCCGAAAGCACCAGCAGGTCGCCGCTGAGCAGCGCGTGCTCGATCTCGAAGTCGAACGGCACCTCGTACCTCCACCGCAATCGTCCGTCCTTGAGGTCGAATGCCAGCACATCGAACAGGCCGTGGGTCACGACAAGGTCGTCGTGCAGGAAGACCTGCACGAACCCGGGCTCGTCGCCCTGGTCGCGCAACCGTATTTCCTCAAACCACGCGTCGGCGCGCTTCTCCTGGGCCTTCCAGATGACCTTGCCCGACATCGCATCCAGGCAGTGGAGGAGGAACTTCCGGTCAAGCTTCTTCGTGACGCGCCCGCCCAGGAACATCGCGTTCGGATGCACCCGCTGGCTCCCGCGCTGTTCCAGCAGCTTCCAGGACGTCTCCCGGGCTTCGGTCATATCAACCTTCGAATTGCGCATCGGCCCGGAAAATTCCTTCTGCGCCTCCGGCCCTGTCGGAGCGAGCAGCCGCCGTTTGAAGGCGTCCGGCAGATTCAATCCGCACGTGCGGGCCGCATCAGCCAGACCCCACATCTCCTTGCGCGCCGCAGCGGCCTCCCCCACCGTCAGGTCCGGCCGCTCCATCCGTTTCCGGCATTCCTCCAGCAGCCGCTCCAGCGTCCGCTGCGCGGCCTGCGTGCCCGGATATGTCCCCAGCCGCCTCCTGGCTTCAAGCCCGGAACTGCCCTCCAGCGAGGATGCCGCCTCCCGCTCAAACTCCCCGGCGAACTCCGGCCGCTCCCGCTGCATCCGCAGCAGCTCCGCCCTGGCCCAGTCCCCGGCGCGCAGCGCCAGGTTGCGCCTCAGCGGCGAGACAGCGCTGAAGTAGAGCGGAAGGGCCTTGACGCCAAGGTCCATCCCCTGGGCTATCAGCGGACTCAGTGCGGTTCCCTTCGAGTAGTTCTTGCCGCGATCCATGATGCCGCCCATGGTCCGGGCCGCCCTTGCGCGGTCCGCGAATAACAACCCCGGCACCGAATGCTCGCGGTACTCGTAGCTGTCAACCACGTTCCGCAATATCCGGCTGGCCGCCGCGAAGTCGCCCCGCCGCTCGTGAGCCTCGGCCAGCGCAAACCACGCCTCGATCTCCTCAGTCAGTGTCGTCGCCGTCTCGACCATGCCAACCGAATGGCGGATCTGGACCTCCGCGTCGCCGCTGCGCACGCCGCCCTGCGCCAGTTTCTTGTGGACCTTGTAGAGCTGCTGTTTGACCGTCTCGCGGAAATCGGGATCGTTGGGGGAGATGGCCTTCAGACATTTCTCCATCATCCCGGCCGCCTCGCCGTAGCGTCCGTCCATGAATGCCAGCTCCGCGGACGCCAGCAGCTCGTCCGGCGTACGCCCGGCCGACACGGCCTTCCGCACCGCGTCGAGGTCGTAGACCATATCATTTTCAGTGTCTCGAGCTCTTTGATCATCGCCGGAGTTTTGTGGGCCACCTTCTCAATGTCCTCTATGTAGAGCTGCGATCCGCGGATACATCTGGCGCACTCTTCGAGAAGTCCGCCGGCCCAGTAGTGCCGGCGATGCGTCAACTTGCGTTCCTTTAAGTCGAAGACGGCAAGGTTCGAAGCCCATGAAAAGATCGGCCAAGGCCAGTAGGCGAACTGGGTAACGATCAGCTTGCCGTCGGAAGAAATAAACGGCCGCGCGGCAACCTGATAAGTCTGATTGTTGGCGTCGAGCGTTTGCATTCTGATCGGGTGGTTGATACCGTACCCGAAGCCTAGCTTTACGGTCGGGTGCTTGGTGTGCACCTCAACGGGATCTTCCAGAGCGCAGACGTCTTTGCCGGTCTTCGGATCCACCAGGAAGATTCCGCCGGGGCGCATGACCCCGCCGCGCACAGGGGCGGCGCGGAAACTGTGGACCTCCAGCAACTCGCCCGACGGGATCGGTCCAAGGAAGTAGGCGCTCGTGCCGACGCGCCAGTCGGTACCGTACACCAGTTCCCGTCGCCGGCGCGTCCAGTGCACCTTGCCGGTGCGCCGGTCGAGCTTGAACAGCGCCATGGAATCCACGGGGGTGACATAGAGGTCCTCGCCCACGAGCAGCGGCCGCTGGTTGTACCACAGCGTTGGCTGCTGGTAGGGGCTGAACATTTCGCCGCCGCTCCAGTCTCCATAGCCCAGCATGTTTCTGACCACGGTGTTCCATCCCTGAGTGGCGTCGTGTATGGTGGTGTAGTACGGATAACGCGTAATCCAGTTCACACGGCCGGAGAGCGCGTCAACCGCCGCCACTGCGCCGGCGTTGGTGCAGTAGTAAACCGTGCCTTCGTGGTAAAGCGGCGGCGAGGAAAAGCTACGGATTCGCCGGCGCCCGGCCCAGGATCCGGTCGTAAATCTCCCGGTGGGAAGCCGGCACAGCGCCGTACGCCAACGGATGCGCCCCGTGTCGCACTCGATCGCCACCAGCCCGTATTCCGTGTCAACATGGGTCACGCCGCGGATGTCATCCAGCACGTACCCGGCATAAACGCATCCCTCTCCGACCGCCGGCACGCATCCCAGCGACATCTTCGCCTCGTCCTCGGACCTCGCCTGCATCGGTCCGAACGACCAGGCCATCCGCCCCGTTATCTCGTCCATCGCCACCAGCGTCGGCCCCCGCTTGCTCACGGCCGCGAATACCTTGCCGTTGTATACGACAACGTCGTCCTGCGGATACTGAAGCGCCCCCGGATTCTGCCATCGCCGGCGGCCGCCGGTGTCGAACTGCCATCGCAGCTCGCCGTTAAGCAGCGAACGGCAGTAGACGATATTCTGGTGCCGGTAGATTACGCTCTTGTCGGTCACTACCGGCTGGACGAAGACGAATGCCGCTGTGGCCGATCCCTCCAGGTCCTTCCGCCAGACCGGTTCCGTCAGGCCAAGCGGGTCGAGGGTCGGGGGCATGGCGCCGTAGTCGTCGGCCGTCAGGCAGAACGGGCTGGCTCGCTGCGAGATGAATCCCCCCTTGCCCGCAGGCGCGCTCTGTACCAGCTTCTCAAAGGTCGCCAGATCCTCCGGCCGCAGCCCATCGCCCGATGCTGCGTCGCAGGTTGGCGGCGACGCGCTGTCGCCAAGAGCCTTGCGACAGAGGGCAATCTTCAGGGCCAGCTCCCGCGAACGCGCGATCTCGTCCGGAAAGTGATCCCGGACCGTCGTGTAGTATTCCAGTGCGCGCAGGTACTCGCCGGAATCCAGAGCCGCATCGCCCAGCATCGCAAGGGCCTTCGGTCCGTAGGAGGTGCAGAGCATCGAATCGCGGACGACCACCATGCCCTCCAGCGAGAACTTCCGCCGGGCCTGTTCGAAAGCCTCCGCGGCGCGGGCGTCGTGCTTCTCCCGGTAAAACTGAAGGTCCCGCGCTGGGAAACGCAGTATTCGCAATTGACAGTACAGATTGGCGGGAACGAACGTCCCGTGCTCGCTTATGCGGTACATCGCCTGGGGATACCTGTCTATAACCTGCTGGTATATTTCCAGCGCCTCCCGATACTCCCCTTTCTCTTCCTTCGCCCTGGCCGCGGCGATAAGCGCGTAGGCGCGTTCCGATTCCACGATCTGGTTCCGGGAGAAAAAGCTTTTCTCTGTCGAGAGCTTGACGGTTTCGCTCGTGGGTATCTGGACCAGATTGCCGTCTACCGCTCCGGACAGGTCCGGCTTGTAGTCCCGATATATATCCTCGAATTCGGGTTTGCCTCCTTCCCGGGTCTTGGGCGGGGAATCGCCAGCCGCGCACGGCACGCCGGCTGTCGCCAGTACCGCCGCCGAACACAGCACCGCCGCCGCCAACGTCTTTGGGACTTCCGTACCTGATGGCGATACGACCGCGATTCTCATCATCACGTCTCCTCGACAGTTGCCGCCTCCTCGACGGTTGCCACCGATCCGCAATCCACCAGCCGCGTCCCTATGCGGATTACCATCCGCTCCGGCCGCCCCGACCGCACCCGCTCCTCCAGCGCCCTCATCGCGAGCCCCCCCATCTCCTCCGCGCTCCAGACTATGTGCGTTATGCCGGGCCCCTCGCCGGGACCTATCCCGATCTTCGGATCGCCCCAGACCACCAGCGATACGTCCTCCGGGCACCTGAGGTTCCGTTTGGCGAGTTCCTTCAGCACGCCGGGCAGAAGCCTGGCCCCGGCCACGAATATCCCCGTCGGCCGGACCGGTCCGTCGAGAAGAGCGACGGCACCCCTTGCGCCGCCCTCTTCTCCACCGGGCACTCTGGCGCAAAGGTCGGAGCAGTCCGATAGACCTTTGCGCAATATGAACTCGCGGTACGCCGCGAGCCGCTGCCGGGGATGGATCCAGTCCAGGTCGTTCGCTATGATGGCTATGCGCCGGTGCCCTTTCGCGTACATGTGCTCCAGCGCCTGTAATGTCCCACCGGCGTTGTCCTGTATAACAGAGGTCACCGGAAGCCCCTCGATGTCGTTCTCCACCACTACGAACGGCAGGTTTGACTTCAGCAGATACTCCAACATGCCCTGATCCACCCAGTTGAGCAGCAGCCCGCGAAGCGTCTTCTCCCACCGGTCGCGCAGGAACCGCAGAAAGCTTCCGGACTTGCAGCTTATCGAGTAGAACTCCAGGCCGGTCCGCAGCGCCTCCGCGTTGGCGCCGTTGATTATCCCGGCGTTGATGTTATTCACCATCGGCGCGCCGTTATCGTCCATGTAGTAGAAGAGCACGGCCTTCCGGTGTTTGAGTTCCGCGGGCGAGACGTCCCCGGCGACCGGGAAATAGCCGCGCGTCGGGCGGGCGATCAGGAGTTCTTCGCGGCACAGCTCTTTCAGACACCTGCGAGCGGTGACGCGGGAGACGCCGAACTCCCTTGCCAGTTCGCGCTCGGAGGGTATTGCTTGTCCCGCCTTCCACTCCCCGCTCAGTATCCGCCTCTTGAGATTCGCGACCAAGGATCCCGTTTTCGTCGCGCGCCTTGGCATATCGTCCTCCCCTTTGGCAACAGGATAGCAATCGCTCTCCTGCTGGAATCCTTAATGGTATTATACACCATTTGCCAAAGAAATATTGGATTTTCCAGTCCATTTTCTGACTGGGCTGATCGCAACTCAACTGGCGCCGACTCGAACCCATTGCATGCACATAAGTTGTGTTCGATGCTTATCGTGGCCACAATACATTGTAGCTCGTCTTGCGGTGGGGCGCCCATATAATATATGCGCCCCTATGGGATCCCAGCATACGGGCCTGTGGCCCTATCTGCAGAGCGCAGGTTCCGCCTGAGCACCATAATGTCGGTTGTGCTGTCGTGTCGCCAATGGGACATATCGCGGAGAAGCCGCTGACAGAAACATTAAGGTGTATGCGCCGTTCCGCTTCGTTTGGAGATCCCGAAAAGAGCGTGGGGTAAAAATCGCGAAAAACCGCGAGCCGGGAGGCGACGTTTTTGGATGCGAGCGGTAAACTGCCTCGGCGATCGTGCGAAATCTCCTGCCATCCGTGAACGGCGCAACCGCCTTCTTGCGACCCAGTCGTGTGACTTTATGGCCGGATCGCCGGTATAATCCGGAGGCGGGAGCCGGAGATACGCGACGAATTCCGGCCGGGCCTGCGGTGAGATCGCATGAATGGCCGCGCGACGGTGCATGGGGAGAACGGCTTCCCTCGGCGTTTCAGCGCAGGATCGGGCAATGCTCCAGCGGTGAATCCCATGGCATATCATCGGCGTCTAAAAGGACTTACGATGACCGAGCTTATGGTCGTAATGACCATAATGGTCATTCTGATGGGGCTGCTGGCACACGGGTTGGCGCCGGTTCGCCGGGAACAGTACGTGGTGGAGGCGGCCAATGCTGTCGCCGGAATTATGCGGATGGCCAGAAGCATGGCGATATCCCGGAACGCCATATATCACGTGCGAATCATTAACCGCGGACCTGACGATCAGTGTATAGGCATCTGGCATTTCCCGAAGGTGACCGATGCTCTTGATGCCGATACAGAAGACAAGGTTATCGCCCAAGGGGGATGGAATCCGAACGCATACCAGTCGAAGGGCAAACCGGGCGTCTGGGAGCCCGACATGAACCCGCTTACCGGGAAACCGTGGACCAACTACCGCGTCGAGATAAGGAAGCTGGATGGCGGAGTGTGGTTCGAAACGTTCGGGGACCTTGACCCTCTCGAACATCCGCTCGCCGTAAACATGAAGCCTGCCGACTACAACAGGCTTCCGAACGAAGAGAAGGCGAGGATTAATGCGTGGCGCGACCGTCTTGCCGGCCGGACCAGAACAGGCAGTGACCCTGGCGGCTACAGCTATCTGTACTACGATTACGATCCTGACGGTCTTGACGGTCCATCGGGGCCGGATGATCCGAACAATCGGAAGAGGCGCCTGGAAAAGAGCGCCTCTGGAATGACTTACAGACATGTTAATGTTCTGCCAAGGGATTCAACCGGCAACTCGAAGCTGCTTTTCTTCATGCCGGACGGCACCGCTTCCGCGAACCTGTCGGTATGCGTGCGTGACGGGAACTCGTTTCGCGTGGTGACGGTGTCGAAGTCGGGGGCCATAGGTATAAGCGACGAGTTCGTCAGGTAGCGGGGGGAGCGGTGCATGGGCGAGGGGATGGGCCGGACGGGACAGAGGCGCCGTGCGCCGGCGCTCCCGATCTCGCGCCGGGTTATCCCTGGCATCGAAGGGACGCACGCGGTGCCCGTCCGGTTCGGGCCTCGCGCCGCGCCGATCCCTGGTACGCCGCGCCTGGCACGCGCTTCCGGCGCGCGCGGGTTCACCCTGATCGAGGTTCTCGCCGCGCTGCTCATCATGGCTCTCGGCCTGACCGTGATAATCGGCATGTTCGCCCGGGCTGGCAGCACGGGGGCTGCCGCCGCGGCCGAAAACGTCGTTCCGATCCTGGCGCCGATGGCGGCGGCGGAGATCGAAATGTACCACAGACAGTTGTGGGACAAGGCGTATCCCAACGACAAGGGGAGGCTCGACACATCAGAATTCGAAGGTCCGGCCGCAAGTCTCACGCCGCGATTCTGGCCCAGGCGCGGAACCGGGCTGAAACTCGCCAATACGCCCTACAACCAGGGCGGGACGACGTTCTGCGCGAGGTATACGCTGCGGAAGCTGTTCGATCCGGACCGTGCGGCCGGGATGAGCGAGGAGCAGAAGGCCAATATGATCGAGCAGACTGCCGGGATGTATGTCCTGACAATGGTCTTCTACCGGGTTGATCCGAAGCGCTTCGATTCGAACAGCCGTGACGATGATGATCGCCTGTTGAAGGCGCTGTCGCAGGTCGGAGATCCCGTGGTGCTGCACCTGAAGGACGCGAGGGACGACTGAGGTCATGGACGGCGCGATATCGGACGTCCGCAGGGTATCAGGATGCGGCTTTGCGCGGGGCGGGCTGACGCATGCCGGACCCGTGCGGGGAGGCCGTGTCGCGATTCTGCCGGACGCGGAGGCTGGCGCCTCCGGGATCCAAGGCGCCAGGCCCGCCGCCGCTCCGCGCATGGATGTGCCGTCTTGCCTTCTGGCCGTCCAGCCTCGCGTGGGGCGCGGGTTCACTCTCGTGGAACTCCTGGTGGCGCTCACGATAGTGCTGATCGCCTTCGCGATGAGCACCGCGATACTGGTATGGACGGCGAAACTGAAGCGGCGGGTCGAGGGGAGTGTAGAGCAGACGGCGGCGGCGCGGATATTCTTTTCCCAGTTCCTGCGCGACCTGTGCGGCGCGTATCCTGACTCCCCGCCGGGGCGGCCTCCGGCCCTTCCTCCCCGGGTCGTGGTGGTCGGTTCGTTCAAGGACGCATCGGGGCTCGACCACGACATAATCGAGGTCAAAACCGCCACCGACCTCGTGCCGGAAGCCTCCGGAGACAATCCTTTCGCTAATGTCGGCGACTATTACCGCGTAAGGTATTACGCGGCCGATGGCGTCCTCTATCGCGAGGTGAACCCGACGGGAGACCCCGATGCGTGGAGCGATCCAGCTGCCTTCGAGTATGCGAACGGATCCGAGTTCCTCCGGTACGTGCGCCAGCTCGTCGTCAACCCGCTCCGGTATTCGGCGGACGGATGGGTTCTCCTGCCGTGGGGGGATCACGATTCCATCGGCGGGTACGAGATAGTGCTGCACGTGTGGGATCAGGCCGGCCTTTCCGGGACGTCCGGGTTCCGGGAGTTCCGGTGCCGGGTGCCGGTGCCGGAGGCGCTCAAGTAGGTTCGCCGGCACGGTCCGGCGCGGCATAAGAGGGACATGTCTAAAAACTTCCCCGCCTGGCAATGGGGAAACGCTGATCGCATAAGCAAACTGTGCGTTGGAGGTTTTTCGGAGAGACTCAGAGAGGCCGGCGGCCGTGGGGATCGCGGCCAGAGGGAAGTCCGCAGGAAAGCGGAGGCGAGATGCGGTTTTCGCATACATACATGCGCGCGACTTCCGGCACAGCCTGCGCGGATGGACGCTCCGCGCCCAATGCCCGCGCATCGCTGCGTCCGGCGGCCGGAACGCCGGCGCCGTCCCGCGGGCACGCCCTCCGCGCATCGGCCCCCGGCGGCGGATGCCCTGGCGTCTCCAGCTGCCGCGGATCGCGCGCCCTCCAGCATCGGCGCCCTACCGCCCCGTTCCGGGCGGATAACCGGCACCCGAAAGGCGCGGCGCTGGTAATGGTCGTCATAACGCTAACCATGCTGGCCATACTCGGCACCGCGTTTCTGGTGTTCATCAGGCTGGAATCGAAAGCCGTCAGGAACGTCTCCGCCGCGACGCAGGCGGAATTCGCGGCGATGTCCGGACTGAACCATGCCGTCCGCGTACTCAGGCACGCCAAATCCAGTCGCGTCCCTCAAAGCCGGCAGCTGGCGACTCCGGACGGCTTCTGGGATTGGGACGATTCCGCCGGCTCGTATCCCCCCGACGCTGATATGCTCCTCTGCGACCCGTCGGCCAGCGCGGGCCGTCCCGAAGACCGGCCATTCAAAAGGGCCGGCTGGTCGCGTTTCTTCGAAGCGCATCTGGCAGATGGGGACAGGGATAAGCCGGCGGCGGAGATCCGCGATGTGGTGACCTGCCAGAGCGACCCCAAGCACGATTATGAAGGTTTCGTCGAGGAATTGTACGACCCGAAACTGAGGCCCGTATCGCACTCCGGTACCTCCGACGTCGGCGGCGATCCTGACTCTCCCTTGTGGGGCAGGCGCGTAGTGCTCGGAGGCCGCGTGTCGGCGCCTGTACTCCACAGGGACCTGGCCCGTCGCTGGGAGGTCAACGCGAACGACTTTTCCGTCGCATCCGGAGACGTTCTGGACCGTTTTTATCTCGACAGCGCCGGGAAGATGCTGCCTGGCGTGCCGGGCCGCGTCAGGGCGATGCGCGGCGATTATTACGTATGGATAACCGACCTCGACTCGAAGCTGTTCGCTCCAATGAGAGCATACAACAGCGACAAGGATACGGCCATGGAAGACACCGGCCAGGATACGGATGCGCTCCTCAGGAACATCGCAAGGTGCCTCCGGTCAACGTGGCCCGGCAAGGCGGAGTGGGCGCCGGATCTCCTGCTGGCGACCCCGTCTTCGGGCGAGGATATCGTAACGCTCGATGTCGCGAAATCCCCCGGCGGATTCCGTTCGATCGGCGAGGTTCTCGAAAGGCTGGCGCCGGCATCGCTGATATCCGACCCCGCGAACCCTGATCAGAAGATGCGCTACATGAACACGAAGTACGCGGTCGAGCGGTATTTCACGGTCATGCCGTACGGGTGTATCGGAATGCCGGAGCCGCCGGGGTCCAGACCGCCGCCGCGGCTCAATGTGAATACGGCACCGTGGGAAGTCATAGCGGCGGCGCTGAGTCAGGTCGGATCGCCCAGAAACCCGGAAGACCCGGAGGACACGGACAGCCGCCTGGCTGCCTCGCCCGGTTCGGGCCTGGCCGGGTCGGATGCCTGCGTGGCGCTCGCCAGGCGGATCGTCAAGGCCCGGCCGTTCCTTGACAGAGCCGACCTGGAGGACTTCTTCGCCGCGTGCATCGCGGACAGGGATGCCTACGACAGGATACTTGCCGCTGTTCAGTGCCGGACCGACGAGTCGGGGAGCTCGCTTCCCCCCGGGAAAACCGAATTTATGAGGAAAAGACTCGAATTCTTCCGCTCGGTATTCCTGGACGAGGCGTTCGGGGACGGATTCGCGGGACTGACGGAAAAACAGTTCAACGACGTGCTGAACGCGGTCGGCGGCGGGGGGGACGGCCCAAGTTACTACTGTTACGGCGATTCAACTTCGCTCGAGGAAAATAACGCCGAGACCGATTACTACAACCCCGAGACAGGTCTGCTGGTCCTTGACGACGGCAACAAACCGGTCATGCAGCGATGGAAGCCGGGGAAGAACGATCTTGGCACATACCACTTCCGATTCGCTTATACCTTTGAGTATGATCCTGGGGATGGATCGGACACGATAGAGGTCACGGTCCTGGATACCGGCTACATGGCCGACGGAGAGGGCGAATACGAGGAGGCCTACGGGCGATGCACCAGGAAGGCGGACGGCACCGGGAAAAGCGAATACGCCGACCTGACGTGGGGGCCGATGTTCAAGTTCAGGTCCGATTACTTCCTGATATATGTCCTGGGGAGGGCGACTGATTTCCGGGACGAGGGGATGGAAAAGAGGGACCTGAACGGCGACGACGACTTGAACGATACTGTCCTGGTTCCTCTTTCGACGTGCCGTCTGTCAGCGGTCTTCGATTCCACGTATTCGAGCGGCTTGATCCCTGGCGTGAAAGAGGGCCGTATAGTGTGGATGCGCCGCCAGATGACCGACAAGGCGAACATCGCCGATCCGAACATCCGCTGAGGTTCCGATTCACCCCGCGGCGGACGGGCCGGCACGCCGTCCCCATCCGTCCGGTCCCGTGAATGGAGCAGCCCGGACCGGGATTGCGCACCTTCGTGGTCGGCAGATGGCGCCAGCCTCCGGGATGACGAGCGCAGGGAGGAGAGCGATGACGGATTTGTCCGCGGCAAACGGCGGCGCCTGTCTGGTGACCGGCGGCGCCGGTTTTATCGGTTCGCACCTGGCCGGGGCCCTTCTGGCCTCCGGACGCCGCGTCGTCGCGCTGGACGATCTCAGTTCGGGGAGGATAGAGAACATATCGCATCTTCAGAGCGACCCGCGGTTCCGCTTCGTCAGGGCCGACGCGGAGGATCGCAAGGTTATCGAGGATGCCGGCGCCGGTTGCCGGATCATTTTCCATCTGGCCGCGGTGGTGGGGGTCAGGGCGGCGATCGAGACGCCCGCACGGGCGATCATGTCGAACATAGCGTGTTGTGAGGCAGCGCTGGAGGCGGCGCGGAGGCTTGGATGTCGCGTTGTCCTGGCCAGTTCGTCCGAGGTATACGGCAGGGGGCGCGGAGTGCCGTTGCGGGAGGAGGACGGCGCCGCGCCGGGGCCGCCAGAGATCCCCCGATGGTCTTACGCGGCCGGCAAGCTGGCATGCGAATACATGGCCATGGCGTACTTCCGCCAGTACGGGGTGGAGGTTGCGATAGCGCGGCTATTCAACGTCATAGGTCCGAGGCAAAGCGACCGGTACGGGATGGTCGTCCCGACGCTCGTCCGGCAGGCGCTCCGCGGCGAGCCTATGACGGTA
>JAOACM010000034.1:15001-16376 GCA_026417845.1 Planctomycetota bacterium
CGGGACCCAGAAGCGGTGCTTCTGCGACGTGCGGGACGCCGTCAGAGCTCTCATCGGGCTGGCCGATTGCCCCGGCGCGGTCGGCGGCATATACAACGTCGGAGGGACGGAAGAGACGAGCATCCTGGCCCTGGCCGGGCGGATCAGAGACCTGGCGCGGAGCCGTTCGGAGATCGCGCTTGTTCCATACGAGAAGGTCTACGGCGCGGGGTTCGAGGACGTCCCGCGCCGGGTGCCGGATATATCCCGGATAGGCCGCCTCCTGGGGTGGCGTCCGGAGATGCGGCTCGATGAAACGCTCGCCGCGGCAATCGAGGCTGGAAAGGATGACGCCGGCCGCTGACGGGCCGGCGAAGCGGGCCGCCCGCGCCCCGCCCTTGCGGCCGGCCGCTTCGCGCCTCATGATGACCGACAGGCCCCGTCCGGCGGTCCGGTTGCGCGCGAGGCGCGGATAGAGGAAGCAGTGCTTGTCCTGCGAGAGCCGCGGCCCGGCCGGGGCATGATTCTGCCTCCGTCGCAGATGGCCGATCTCTCAGCCGGGGAAAGAACCGGGCGGGGATCGGCAAATGAACGCTGGAGACTGAAAGTCCGATCCGTATCGGGGCGGACGGGAATGCGGGGGCTGTAAGAGTGGGTGCGGGCGGATCGGTGAAAGACGCGGCGGGCGTCCCGTATATGACCAGGCCGTGCGTGAGCACCATACAGAGAGTGATGGCTGCCGCCATCCGGCCGGTATTTGCCGCGGCATCAGGTCTTCTGGCGCGCCTCCGACCGGATTGGCACCCGAGGCGGTGGTCCAACGCCGAACTGCGGCGGGTCGCGCGCCTTTTTGAAGGCGACATCATAAATGTCTCCGGCTGGGACGATCGCGACAAGGAAGGCGGGCGCTACGCCGATTACTTTCCGAACAAACGGTCGTACCGCATATCGAACATAGGCGGGGCCCGCGGCGCGTCGGGCAGGGAGGATGAGATATACCTGGACCTTTCGCTGCCGCTGCCGGAGGAACTCAGAGGCAGGTTCGACGTGGTCTTCAATCACACTACGCTGGAACATATCTACGATATCAGGGCCGCGCTGGCGAACCTTTGCGGCCTTTCGCGGGACGTCGTGATAACCGTCGCGCCGTTCATGCAGGCGATGCACTGGGACGAGGGATCGTACCTGGATTTCTGGCGGCCGACGCCGTTCGCCTTGGAGCACATGTTCGAGGAGAACGGCTTCCGCGCGCTGTACATGTCGTGGAACGACAATCCGGTCTATCCGGTCTATCTCTTCTGCGTCGCTTCGCGCAATCCGGAGCGGTGGGAAGGCAAGTTCCCGCCGCTCAGGCGTCCGGATGCGCGTCGGTTTCCCTGCGGCGCCATCTGAAAGG
>JAOACM010000355.1 GCA_026417845.1 Planctomycetota bacterium
CCTAGTATCTCGTCCGACGAACCGAAGAGTCCGTCGAAGAGGTGGAATTTCTGATCGAGCAGCTCGTAGACCCTCTTTTCGGCCGCGTTCGCGGTGTTGATGAAATTGACGACGAGCACGGGGAATTTCTGACCGTAGCGGTGGCACCTGCCGATCCGCTGCTCAATCCTCTGCGGATTCCAGGGCAGGTCGTAATTCACGAGAAGGTTGGCGAACTGGAGGTTCAGCCCCTCGCCGCCGGCCTCAGTGGAGATGAGCACGGTCGTATAGTGCCTGAACTCGTGCACGATCGCCTGCCTGACCGCCGCCTCCCTGCTTTCCGCGCGAGCCGTCTCCGCCGGGGGGACGTCCTTCTTCCAGAGGCGCAGGGCGCGGTCCGCTTCGGGCCCGTCGTTGACTCCGTTAAGGATGCTTATCCGGCCGGCCAGACCGATGTCCGGCATCGAGAGCCTTTCCAGCAGGAGGCGCTGCGTCCTCCGGCTCTCGGTGAAAATCACGGCCTTCCGTGGATATCCCTTGCGCTCGTTCTCGTCGAGAAGTTTCGGCAGGATCGAGGCGAGCGCCTCGCATTTTGCCTCGGTCCGTATCGCCTCCGCCTTCCTTCTCAGTCGGGTTATCTCGGCCAGTTCCTCCGCCGGTGAGACGGCCGGGCGGATGGAAGCCGGATCGCCGTTTCCGGACCGGGTGGAGGAAGCCGCGGCGGAGGCATCGCCGGGGGGACCGTCCGCGTTTTCTTCCGCCGCATCCTCCTCGCCGCCGGCGATCTCTTCGATCTCTTCGCCGAGGCTTTCGACGTCTTCGGAAGCGGCCCGCAGCAGCCTTTCGGAGACAACCTCCCCTTCGCATCCGGCCGCGGCGGCCCTGAGATGTTCCTCCATCATCGCCAGCGTGGCGGCTACCGCCCGGCAGGAAGATCCGAGCAGCTTGTGATATACCAGCACGATCAGCGACCGCTGGGCCGTACCGATGCCTCCGAACCTGGCCCGCCTCAGGAAATCCGTGACCTCCTCGTACAGCTCGCGCTCGACCGGGCCCGGCGTGAAATCAACAGTTATTTTGTGGCGTTCTGTGAACTTTACGTACTCTCTCACCTGGCGCCTCAGCGTACGGCAGATGATGCCCGACAGCCTTTCGCGGAGCTGTTCGAGGTTGCGGGCGGAAAGCCCGTTATCGTCGGAACAGAACCTGGCCCTGAACGCATCTTCGGGCCCCAGAAGCCTGTCGTCTATGAAGCTGACAAGGCCGTGGAGTTCCATCAGATTGTTCTGCAGGGGGGTGGCGGTCAGGAGCAGTTTGGGTCTGCCGGCGAACGTGTCGCGCAGGGCCCTGGCCATCTTGCTGCCGCTGCGGTTGACGCCGCGCAGGCGATGCGCCTCGTCGAACACCACCAGATCCCATTCGTCCGCGCCGGTTATGCCGGCCGACCCCGTCCACATACCCGGCCGGGCAAGCTCCTTCCGGCGCCGGTAGGCGAATTCGTAGGAGGTTATTAGTATCCGTTCGCAGGAACGGCCCGCGACTCCGGCACGCGCGGCCTTCCGGCCTCCCCGCCGCCCGGAGGCCGGAGGCGCCGAGGCCCCGTCGAGCACCTCCGAGGGCAGACCGAAACGGTCGAGCAGCTCCGCCTGCCACTGCTTGCGCAGCGAGCACGGAGCCAGGATCAGTATCCTGCGCCTGCCTTCCGCCCATTTCTGGGCTATCACCAATCCGGCCTCTATCGTCTTGCCCAGCCCCACCTCGTCGGCCAGTATCGCTCCGTTCGAGATCGGGTTCCGGAACGCGAACAGCGCGGCGTCTATCTGATGCGGGTTCAGATCTATCGTGCCGCCGGACAGGGCGCGCTGGAACCTGGCCCAGTCCTCGGGACTGCGTATGAGGCGGATGTCTTCAGCGAATATCCGCAATGCCAGAGGCGATGCGGCGTCGCGGCCGACCGCGCCTCCAGCCCCGCCGCTCCCAGCCGGCCCTTTCTGTCTGGATGGTTGCCCGGCCTGTCGTTCTCCATCTGAAAGGATCGTGGAGGTATCGGTGGTGAGAGTTTCAGAGCTGGTCATCATGCCTCCCGGGAGAGAGCGTCCGATCGCTTTTTCCGCGGCCGACGCGCGT
Source organism: Planctomycetota bacterium (assembly GCA_026417845.1). Lineage (GTDB taxonomy): Bacteria > Planctomycetota > SZUA-567 > H5-PLA8 > CALKMO01 > CALKMO01. Next base: position 2,107 of record JAOACM010000355.1, read on the forward strand.
CACGATGGCTTTCACGCCGGGAACATCTTCCCGGCGGGCCGTCGCGGGGGGGCGTGGGCCTCGAGCTCAACGTTCCCAGATGGTAACGCGGTCCCCGGCCCGGATGGTTCCGGAGCATCGCACCGCGGGAAGCCGCCGGGAACGCCGTTGTACGGCATCGTTCCCTGTTTTTAATTTTCGTCCACAGGGAGGAAAAACTTGAGCGACATGCGGCGGAAATCGGGGGATGCCCAGTCGGATTGCGACGGCCATCCGGCTTGTGGTGCAGGCATTCCGCCTGCAAATCCCGCCTGCGCGGCTCCGGCCGGAAGGCAGGCTGAAAGTGGCGTATGGCCGGTAGATGCGCATGGCAGACCGGGGCAGTGTCAGGCTGAGCGTCGCGTTTTCGTTGGCCATCCGCAGGGGCCGAATGCCGGCAGGGATGCTGGCGCTTCCGGCAGTTACGACCGTGCCCGCCGGCTGGAAGTAACTGTTTACCGCGGCCGGTTGAGAGCGCAGCGCCTGAGCGTACCCGCTATCAGGACGCCATTGTCGTCCTGTTCGGGCGCGCCATTCCAAACAGCAACCGAGCCTGAACGCGGCAAACAATTACGACTGGAAGCCTGCGCTACAGAGGCGGGCTGGAGGCCTGCATTATGGAGGGCAGCCAGGGATGCCTGCGCTGCGGGCGGGAGTAGTCCAGCTTCCATCCCGGAAGCTCCTTGCATTTGGCTTCGTCCGGCGCGAATCGAACCTCCGCTTCCCGCCGGCCGGCGGATATGGCAGACGGAGGGGGCGTAACCCGGCCGCCACCGCAAACTACCCGGCGATTATCCGCCTCCCTTGAGCGAACAGGCTCCACGCCTGGGCTACGCATCCGGAATCGTGGTAGCGGCGACTCGAACCGGATCGGCAGCCGGGGGTCGCCCAGAGCGCCGATCGGTCACCATGCCTCGAAGTTCAGGTAGTACACAATCCATGCGGCGATTTCGAGGGGGAGCGGCGATTTCGTATCCGCCTCAAAAACATTGCCGGATCGCGTCAGGATGGCGCTGCCGCGGCCGGCCAGATGCTTCCGGATGGCGTCCTCTGCCGGGAATATCCGGCCTCTCGGGCCGAGGCCGAATTCCTCGCGCAGAGGTTTGTAGACTTGGGCCGCGAAGGTTCCGGGTGCCAGGTAGGCGGCGGCCACCGTGCCGGGAGGAAGCGCGGAGCGCCATGCCTTGTAATCGTCCGAATCCATCAGCCGCAGGGCTTTCCCGGCCAGAGCGCCCGCGACGGCCCCCGCCATCCACGGGCGGGAGAGGAATACGAAGATATTGCCTTTGACCAGCAGGGCCGGCGCCTCCTCGTCATCCTCATTGATATAGACCAGGCATCCGGTCATTTCTTTCCTTTTGAGTATGGCATCTTCGCCAAGCGCCCGCTTTTCCAGGGCTGTGAGTACGGCCTTCGGGTCGTGGACCGCGGCCGCGATCATGATGCCGAGCGGCGGACCTTCCTCCGCGTCTTCCTCCCCCTCGGCCGCATCCCGTCCCGCCCCGCCGCCCGCCGCTCCGGCGCCCGGCCTCCCGCCACCGGCTCCATCTTTCCTCACGACCCTCGGGAAGACGGCAACAATGGCCGGTCCCTTCGCAGCCGCCGCCAGGTCCCAGATGGTAAAACCCCACTCGTCCGCTTTCTCGCGGAATTCCTCGACCATCCCGTCGAATCTTTCTCCGCCCAGCGCCTGACGCGCTAGGGCGACGAAGCGCCCGTGGATTTTTCCGACGTCCGCCCGGACTTCTATCGCCATGCTTGCCTGGGCGGGCACGGCCCGCAGCGGGGCGTCATCCGCGGCAGGCGCGGCCTCGGTCGACCCTAGGGCGCTCCAGATGCCGCCAACACCGTCCGTTTCGATCCTGCATCTCTCAGATATCGTGCCGTCGTCGCCTATGCGCAGGGCCGCCGCGGCGTTCAAAAAGCCTTCAGCCAGAAGCTTGCTGGCGAGCTTGCGCATATCGGAATCGGGATCGGGATCCACCAGGATCTGCGATAACCCCTCGCGGGTAAGGAAAGCCACGGCGTCGGCCCCGCCTCCGGCCAGTTCGATCGCCTTTCGGTAAGCCGGATCGCCGGCCAGGGAAGCGGCCGCCTCCGGGGGGCGCTTCAGCCATCCGGTTATCTTCTCCATGAGCGGCTTCGACATGGCCCACGCCAGAAATTCGTCGGAGAGAATTCTGTAGGAATCGAACAGCGTCTCGACCGGCAGCTCTTCCATTTCCTCGCGTTTCTCGGGCTCCTCGTCCATGCATGCGAACCAGTCGCTGACCGCGACGCGGAAGCGCGGCGCATCGGAGGCGCTCTGGAGGAAAAAGGCATGCGGCACGACCCATTCGTCGCCGCCGCGCAACGTTCTGTCGGCCAGCAGCCACGCCTGCGGTCCGGAGAGCGATTCCGTCAGCGATGCCAGCGCCCCTGCGTACTTGCGGCGTCTCGGGATCTCCTTGTCCATTCGCGCCCTGTGGAAATTCCTGAAGGATTCCTCGCTCCATATCCTGTACAGGGCCGTCTTCCTGAAGCGATCCCGCATCGCCGCCGGATCGGGCAGCTCCACGAAGGCGGCGACCGATTTCGCCTCCAGCGCTCCGGCGAACGATCTCTTCGGCGCGAAGGGGCGGACCCGGATGCGGTCGTAGAGTCTCCCGGCGCGCTTCGCCGTCTCCCGGTCGGAGCTTGCGCGGGCCTTTTCCAGAAGGGGCAGAGCAGGCGCGCCGATGCCGGCCAGCGCTTCCTCCGCCGCGTCCCGGCGCCCGGCCTCATTCGCGCCGAGATCCTTTATAAGCTCCTCTATCTTCCCTTCGCTGCCGGCATCGCCTTCGCCTCCCTCACAGTCGGTTGCGCGCGGTATAGCCG
>JAOACM010000356.1 GCA_026417845.1 Planctomycetota bacterium
GGGCGGGAGAAGGCGGCGGAGGAATGCCGGCGGCATGCGCGTCAGAAGGCATCGGCGATATTCCGCGAGCTTTCCGCGCTGCGATTCGGGAACGTAAGCCGGATGCTGATGGAAAAGGCCCGCGCGATCCAGCGGGAGGAGATGGCGCGTGCGGCATCGAAGCTGAGGGCCCTCGATCCGTCCGAGTCGGAAGCGGTAAGGAGGATGAGCGCCAGGATCGCCGCCAGACTGATCCACCTGCCGCTCGCCTCCATCAGGGAATTCGCGCTGGACGGCCGCGGCGGAGACGCCGCCGAATGGGCGGCGCGGCTGTTCGGCCTGCCGTCGGACGGACCGGGGGCTGGAGCGGAAGAAACCGGCCCCGGCGCGGATGGCGCAGACGGCGGGAGGCGCGGGGCATACGGGGAGGAACGGTCCGGCGGACCTGACGGAAACCCGCGCGCGAGGGAGAGCGGGGGGAGGCCTCCTCTCTGAAAACGGCGGCGAAAACCGTAAACCCGCGCGCGAGGGGAGCGGGTAATTATCCGCCGCATCCGGGCAACGGCTGCCTCTGCAATGGCGCGTCTTGAATGTTTGCCGCCCCCTGCTGTCGGGGCGCAGCGGATGGAGCGCATCCGTTCGTGGCGCGTTGTTGTCGCCCCGGTTAGAGCGTCATCAGCAGCAGCCGATGTCTGAGAGCGGCAAACGGTTACGGCGCGCCCGAGCAGGACAACGGTAGCGCCGGTACAAATGGATTCCTCCGCCCCCTGCGACGCCACATGTGGGCGCTGAAAACGGCCGCGGGAGCGGCGGCACATCCGGAGCCTGAAGCGATGCGGATAGCCTTCGATGCCAGCGGCGCGGCACGGAACGAGGCCACCGGCGTGGCGGTTTACATCAGACGCACCGTGGCGGCAGTGGCCGCGGCGGCGCCGGATGACGAGATATTCGTCTGCTACCGGCTTTCCCGTCTGAAGTACCGCAGGAATTTCTTCCTGCCTGATACCGGGAACTGCCGCATAAAGATAATTCAGGAACCGTTCAATCCGTTCTTTCAGCGCTCGATAGATATATTCCACGGTCTGGATGCCAGACTGCCTTCCTACAGGCGCCCGGGAAAGGTCGTCACGATACACGACATGTTTTCCGCCGTTCCCGGGGGCGGATTCGCGCCGGAAGGCTTCGGGGAGATGAAGCGGGAACGTTACAGAAACCTGGCGGAGGCGGCCGACGTGATCGTGGCCGTATCGGGCGCCGTCAGGTCGCATATACTCGAAGCCCTCGGCGTGCCTGAGGATCGCGTGCGTGTGGTCTATGAGGCTCCCGGACCCGATTTCCGGCCGGAGATCCGGGAGAGCGATCGTGCGACGCTCGAAAGGCTCGGCATCCGGCGCCCCTACCTCCTTTACGTCGGCTCGATAAACCGGCGGAAAAACGTGCGGAGGATGGTGGAAGCGTTTTCTATCGCGTCGGAGGAGGCGGGCGGAACGGGGCAGATCGAGTTCGTGCTGGCGGGAAGAGTCGGCTTCGGGGGCGAGGAGGCGCTGGAGGCTATCAGGCGATCTCCGGCGCGCGACCGCATAAGGCGGCTCGGTTACGTGGCTGACGGCGACCTGCCGGCGCTTTATCGCGGAGCGCTGGGGCTGGTCTTCGCCACGCTCTACGAGGGTTTCGGGCTGCCGGTCGTTGAGGCGTTCGCGTGCGGATGTCCGGTGCTGATCTCCAGGAGCGGCAGTCTGCCGGAGGTGGCGGGCGGCGCGGCCATCGAGGCGGAGGCGGAAGACGCGGATGCCATTGCGGACGGCATGCGGAGGCTCATGCGGGACCAGTCCCTGCGCGGGGAATTGCGCGCGAAGGGGATAGCCCGGGCGGCGGAGTTCTCCTGGGAAAAGAGCGCCCGCGCGCTGCTGGATATCTACCGCGGGCTTGTGGCTGGAAAGTGAAAGCCGCCTAACGTTCCGTCCCCGGGGAGAAGAACGTTGCCGTCGAAGGGCAGGATCTTTTCAGAAGACGGCGGTCCGACCGGGGCGCGCTGGATCGGACAGCAGGGTCGTCTTTCCCAGCCCGGGGCCGGAAGCGGGCGGGTCGGGATAAGGGGGGGGAAGCAAGGCGGTTGCGCTGTAAGTCGTCGCGAGGAGATTTCCGGCCAGATGCAGAAAGGCGTTACCCCAGCCGTACAGAGGGAACGCACAGACTTGGATCTGAGTTCCCCGCGATTTTTACCCCCAGGCGCCCTCCCGGGAGCGCTGGAGGTAAGCTGATCGCCCCCCCGTAACCGCCCGTCGCGTCCTCTCTGACAGCCGTTTCTGCGGACCGACAGCGCAACCGGCTTGAGGGCGGGTTGCCTGTCGGTCCTTGCCGGCATCCAGCACGCCGCCCCCGTGCATCGGAGACAGGCTGCGACGATGTCCTGGCCGCGAAAAGTTCCCGCGCCGAGCACGTGGCGCTGGCCGCCGCGGAATTTCTGCGGGGCGGCCCCTGGCGGCCTTTCTTCCTCGACGCAGGCTTCCACGAGACTCACAGGAAGTACCCTCCCCCGGGGCCTTTCGAATATCCGCGACGGTGCCTTTTGCCGGACCCGATACCGGATACGCCGGCGACCAGGGAAGACATGACGGCGTTGGCTTTGTTGCATAAAGACCGTAAGACCTTGATGTGCAATGGGTTGCGGCATTACGCTCCAGCGGGAGCATTTATGCGCAACCTATTGTTATACATTGAGTTGCGACTTTAATTATGCAACAAAGTCGAAAGGCTCTCATATCCCGGCCTCCCGGCCAGCCGGTCACCGAACGGCGACGAACTTCGAGTTGTCCGCGAAGCAGAGCGTGCACTGCGTCCCCTTCAGTCCGGTCTGGACGCGGCCGCAGACGGAACAGACGTAGAAGGTCCTGCCCCCTGCTTTCCAGGCATCCGGATTTTCGAGGGCCTTCGAGAAGAGGGATGCGAGTTCCCCGGCGACGGTCCTGGCATAATTGAATGCCTCCACGGCCGCCTTGTCGCGCTCCTCCCTCGCCGTCTTCAGGAAATCCGCGTAGACGGTATCGTGCAGGCGGATGTTTTCCTCGATGCACGACCTGAGGTTGCCAGGCGTTCGGGGCGGGGGCGCGGCGTCCGCGCCGCCCGTGGGCTGGGGCTGGACTTCGGGGCAGCCCGCAATCCTGGCCGCCGCGCCAAGACCGCTTGGAGGCGCCGCGGCGGTCCTCCCGCCACCGGACGGCGTTCCCGCGGCCGCGAGCCTTTCGGTGAACAGCGCGGCATGTATCGCGTCGGCCCTGGCCGCCGCGCGGAACAGCGTGGCTATGTCGCGGAAGCCCTCGGCGTCGGCCACGGCGGCAAAGGCCAGGCGCTTGACCTCAAGCGCCAAGGAACGGTCGTAAGCCGCCATAAGGTTGGAGACGGTCCGCGAATCCGGCGCGCGGCCGGCGGGCGCCCCGTTCCCGACGGGCAGCCCACCTCCGGCGGAGGCTCCACCCGCGCCGGACGGCTCACTCCCGACCGCCAGCCCGCCCCCGGAGGCCGGGCTGGCCCCAGCCGACCGGCCGGCTCCGCCGCCCCGGGAGCGCAGGAAGAAATACAGGACGGCCGCGAGCGTCGCGGCGAAGAGGACGGCGAGCGAGGCCAGGAAGCCGCGGCGTCCGATCATGCGACTGCAATCGCTCCATTTTTTCGTTGCGCGCGCTCCCGCGCAGAGGGAGCCGCATCCGGGCCGGCCGATACGCCGGCCGCCAGCCGTTATGGCGCTCCAGCATTCCGGCCGCTCCAACGCGGGGACCGGCAACCAGGAGGCGCCGGCCGTCAGGGGCTTCGCGCCGTTTCCGCGGGGGCCCGCGTGACGGACGCCCGGCGGCGTACGCGGAGCGGACGCACGGAGCGGAGGTGGAAGCGGAGGCGGCGGAGGGCGGCAATACGACGCGGAGGCGGGGATCAGACCGAATCGCCAGGCGAATCCGGCAGGGCAGGCACAGCCCTGCCCGGCGTCCGGCCTCCGCCCCTCCGCAGATATTTGACCATCGTGACCACGTTGCCCTTCGCGTTGTACTCCACCTTATCCATCATCTTCCGAGCCAGGAATATGCCGAAGCCGCCCAGACGCTTTCCAGCCAGTTTCCGCGCCCTGATATGTCCCTGCGGATCCGCCGACGGGTCGGGCAGGCTGGCGACGTCAAACCCCGTCCCTTCATCCTCGATGCGGAACGCGACCAGATCGTCGGTAAGGCAGTACGAAAGTTTAAGGCGCTTGGAGGGATCCTTCCTGTTGCCCCACTCCACAGCGTTCTGGCCCAGCTCTTCGAGGGCGAGCTGCAGAGCCTCGCGGTCCTCCTGGTTGAGCGAGCTTCCCGCCAGTTCCAGCGCGAACCGGCGGAATTTCTCGACCATCTCGTAGTCGCCGGACCCGACCACCTCTATCCACTGGCCGGGTTCTCCCTGCACCGAGTGCAACCTTCCTGACATCCGCGGTTGCCGGACGCCACCTTGGCATCCGTCGCGATCATCCACCTCCTTTTCGAGAAACCGCGACAGCTCCAGCAGGCGCGATACGGATCGCCTGAGGTCAACAAGATCAACCGGTTTCGCGATGAAACAATCCGCGCCGCTCTCCAAGGCCGCTTGGATATGCTTTTCGGTGCGGTACGCCGTGGTGACGATCACCTTGATGGCCGGCAGCATCTCCTTTACGCGCCCGGTCATCTCGCATCCGGACATTCCGGGCATCACTATATCCACTATCAGCATGTTGTACGGCGGGTCGGCCTTCCGGATCATCTCGATGCCTTCCGCGGCTGACTGGGCCGATTCGACGCGCAACCGCTTCTCCTTAGACAGGGCCTCGCAGAAAAGCCGTCTGGCCAGCCGGTCGTCATCCACGACCAGGATGCGATATTGGGGCGAGGAAGCTCCGTCCCCGGCACACATGGTGCCAACCCCTCTCCTCTTTCCAGAAAAACCGCCAGCATGCCCGGCCCAGCAGCATATTTTAGCACACCTTCCCGC
>JAOACM010000357.1 GCA_026417845.1 Planctomycetota bacterium
AGATGTGTATAAGAGACAGTATTCCCACTCCGCCTCCGTCGGCAGGCGGAAGACGCCGTGTCCCTTCGCCTTTTCGTTCAGTTTGTAGACGAATTCCTGCGCGTCCTTCCACGAGACGCATTCGACGGGCAGGTTAGGCCCCCTGTTCTCGCTCGGGTTTCTCCCCATCACCTTCTCATACTGGGCCTGCGTCACTTCGTACTTGCCCATATAGAAAGCCTTTGTGATGACGACCTCGTGCTGCTCTTCGTTCTTCTTGTCGCGGTCTTTCTCGCCCTCATGGCTGCCCATTACGAACGTCCCGGGCGGTATCAGCACCAGTTCGAGCGGGACGGCATCGTCTATCATGACGGTCTTTTCGACCGGCAGGCCGAGCCTGGCGGCGGTTTCCTTCTGGCGCTTCTTTGCCTCCTCTTCTGAGAAGGGCCATTCGGAATACACTCTGGGACTCATACGCGCCCTGACTTCGGCCAGGAGCGCCTCCGCCTCGGCCCTTCCCGGTTCATATCCCGCGCCAAGAGCCTTCTCGCAGGCCGCCGCGATCCTTTCCCATTCGGCGCGATCATCCGTCGCCCTTGCCCTGACTTCCGCCGCCCGCGCCTCGGCCATGGCCGCGTCGAAAGCGACCTTGCGCGGTCCGCCAGCCGGTTCCGTCCGCGGCCTGGTCGCGGCGGCCATCCTCGCCTTCTCCAACCCCTCCTTCGCCCGTCTGTCGCTCTCGAAGGAGGGCACGGCCAATGCCCGTCTGTAGGCGGCCTCGGCGCCGGCGGCGTCGCCGGCGGCCAGCAGACGCGATCCCTCGGCCATGGCCTCCTCGTATCTCCTCTTCCCCTCGGCGGCCAGCGCCTGTTCCCTCGATTTTTCCTCCACCTCCTTCAGGAGGGCCCGGGCCTCGTCGGTCGGATTGGCCTGGAGCGCCCTGGTGAAGGCGACGGTCGCATCGGCCAGCCGGCCTTCGGTCAGCAGCCGCCTTCCCTCGGCGATCCATCTCGGATACTCCCTCGTCTCCGCGATGTGGCGCCGTTTCTCCGCGTCGGACATCGTCAGCATGCGCGCGATCTCCGCAGCCGCCGCCGGGACGGATTCCGCATCCTTCGCCAGCGCATCGGCCGTCTGGACGATGGCGCCGGAGTCGAGCCGGATCAGTTTTGCGGCGACGAGGGCGCCATCCCCCACCGCTACGACGGAGCCGGTTACCGCCAAGCGCGCCCCCGTCTTCTCCGCCAGCCGCCGGACCGCCTCGCGCGATGCCAGGTCGGCCGGAGAGACGATGCCGGCTTCTGCCATCGCTTTCCTGACGGCCGCGCCGTCGAGGACCCTGAAGGTTCCCCGCGTGTTCTGCTCGATCATGGTGGCAAGGCCGCGGCCGGTCGCCCATGCCGGAGCGCCCTTTTCGACCTCGAACTCCACAACCGCCAGCTTTTCCTTCCGCGCGGCGAGGGCGGCCCTGATACGCTCGGAGAGATTCCTGGCGGCGGTTTCCTCCTCGCGCGTGCCTGCCAGGTTCTTCTCGAATATCCCGGCCGCCTTCGCCAAGGCCTCTTCCAGGCGGTCCTCATCGCCCGATTCGAGTACCTTCGCGGCCTCCGCCATGGCCGCCCGGTACTCCGCCGCCCGCGCCAGCCTGGCGATCCGCGCGGCCATCTCCGCCGCCTCGGCCTCCTCAGCCTTTCCCGGAGCCAGGTCCGTCGCTTCCCTCGCAGCCCGCCCCGCTTCCTCCAGGCGCCCTCCCTCAATAGCCTCCCTCGCCCTCGATATCGCGTCGCGGTAGCGGGCAAGCCTCTCGCGCCTCGCCTCCTCCAGCGGATCGGCCGCCGGCGGCTTCGCCGGCTCCGTCTTCACGCCGGCTTCCGCCGGAGACACCTGGCCCGCTCCCGGCGGAGGCTTTCCCGGGACCGGTTTCTCAGCCGGGTCGGAAGTCCCGGTTTTCGGCGCTTCGGAGGCACCCCCGGCCTTCGGCGGCTCCGGGCTTCCCGGTCCGCTTCCGCCGCCTCCCGACAGTCCCCCCGATACCGGAGACCCCGTGAGGGCGCCCGGCGCGACTCCGGCCACATCCCCAGAAGTCCCCTGGCGATACTCCAGGAAGATATAGGCCGCCGCGGCAAGCATCCCGGCTACTATCAGAGTGCCGACGAACGCCGCGACGAACAGGCCGGCCCGCGGCACGGCGGATGCCGGCCGCGTCCCCGCCAGTTGTCCGGCCGGAATGGTGGGAGGCGTGGCGCCGTCAAGCACCGGGGGATGGACTGTAGCCGGTGTCGCCGTCGCCCCGGCAGGCGGGCCGCCGGGCCCCGGCCCGGAAGGCGGCGTATGCGGCAGGCGGGCTCCTACCTCGGAGGCCTGCTGGAGCAGCGTAAGCTGTTCGATGGCCCTGCCGACCGTCGCCTCAGGTTCCCCGACGGCGGACCGGCACACTTTGAGCGCGGCCAGCAGGGCCGGCGCATCCACATAACGCCTCGACGGGTCCTTATCGAGACAGCGGTCTATCAGCGCCGCTGTAACATGGGATACGTCCGGACGCATGGAGTGGATCGGAACGTGCGGTCTGTTAAGCGCCGCGAGGATGATCTCCATCATGGTTTCGCCGGCGAACGGCGGGCGGCCGCACAGGAGCGCGTAGAGGGTGGCGCCCATGCTGAACACGTCGGCCGGCTTGCCGGCCTTCTTCGCATCTACTATCTGCTCGGGCGCCATGTAGCCGGGGGTCCCCAGCGCGGACTGGGATCCGGTCAGCGACTGGCCGGCCAGGTCGGCGCGGGCCAGACCGAGGTCGGAAAGCTTTGCTTCGCCCCACGCAAGGCTCTCCTCGCCCTCGCGCCTGGGGATCAGTATGTTGTCGGGCTTTATGTCCCTGTGAACTATGCCCTTGACGTGGGCGGCCGCAAGCCCTTCCGTTGCGGCGATGCAGATGTCCAGCGCGACGGCCTCCGGCAGAGGCGCCATTCGGTTACGCGCCCTTTCCCGGATGTGCGCGCCCGCAGATTGCCCGCGCACGAACTCCATCACCAGGTAATAGAGCCCTTTCTCCTCATTGACGTCCAGCACGCTCACCAGATGCGGCGACTTGATCTGCGCCGCCATCTGCGCCTCCCGGTAGAACCGCTGGATCACATCCGGCTGCTGCTCGGCAAGCTGGAACGAAAGGACCTTGACCGCCACTTCGACGTTCAGACGCGGATGTATCCCAAAGTAAACCGCGCCCATCCCGCCGAAACCCAGCTTCGACAGCAGGGGGATGCCGCCCAGGGAGGGGACCAGTCTGCCATCCGGGAGCGCCACACGGGGGGCGCTCTGCAGGAGCTTGTCCGATTCAAGGTCCTGGACGCTGGCTGACTGGAAGAGCGGCGTCAGGCCACCGGTGCCCAGCCCCGGCGAAAAACCGCCCGGCGTCCTGGATATCGGGTGCGGCGGCCTCCCGCCGCCCAAAGGCGGCGTCGCCTCGCGGGCGTGCGACTCCTCTCGCCCCTCCGGTCGTCCGGCCTGTCCTTTGGACGTTCCGCTCATGTCAGATTTTCCCCCTTCGCCCGGATGCAATAAGAGTCTGTCCGAAAACCTCGAGCGCGGAGCTCTGGGCTCGGGGTTGCCTCCTTTCCCGTCCGGAGGTTCTGGACAGGCTCTAAACTATACGCCCCCGGTCGGTGAAAAGCAACGGTTTGCGGCCAGGGCGGGGAAATCAGATAACCTCCAGCGCGTCCCTGTCACCCAGCGGCGGGAAGGGTGCGTGAGGCTCCTGCTGATACCAGTAGGCCACGGAGGATATGTCGTCCTGAAGCGGCAGATACCGTCCTTCGCTGCGCCAGCCGAGCGCCTGGATCGTGGCCTTGAAATCGCTCCTGAATCTTATCGGATCCATTATGTGGAAGCGGTACATGCCGTGCCTGTTGCCGGTCCGGCCCATTTCCCTGCCGGGCTGGGTGAGCGCGGAGATGTCGCAGTAACCGAAGAACGGGGCTGAGAAGGACGCCTTGAAACCCCAGGCACCCCCGAAGTAATCCTCGGTGCCGGTTCCGCAAATGGTCGGGAACTCCCCATCCCCATCTATGAACGCCTTGAATTCGCCCTCTCCCCACCAGCCATCCGAATTCTGTTGCCAGGCCATGTAGGTGCCTGCGTAATGTCCCTGCCCCCGCACTCCGTCCAGTATTACGTAATCCTGTTTGTACGGAAGCGGATTGACTCTCCGGAACTGGGCGTGGAAGCGGGCGTCGTCCTCCTCCGGTTCGGTCAGGGCGTAATTGATGGCGTAAAAGAAGCCGCGGACGTCTTCTGGCGCTCTGTTTTCGACCGTTACCCGCGCCCGGGAACGGAAGGGCATCGGGAAGAAGCAGTTGAACCCGCCGGAGGGGTTTACATTGACCGGCAGGGCGAGCACGTTGACGCGCGTCTTGAAGCCGTTGCAGAAGAAATCCCCTACCGGCGTCTCGACGCTGGGCGATTCCTCGCCGTCCCAGTACATCCGCAGAATGAGATCGCGATACCTTCTGGCGTCAACCGTGACCCATATATGCTGGATGACTCCTGGACCTCCCACATCCATTATCGTCGTGGTTTTACCGGCCGGCAGCGTTATGCATGGGCGGACCTTCCACTTGAGGCCCAAGTCCCTGGCGGCCGCACAGGGGCCGTCCCATCTCTGGCCTATTCTGACCACCTCCGGCTGCGGCTCGGCGCTTACCTCCGCCATCCCGCCTTTTCCCTTTTCTCCGTAGACGTTCTCGGCGGTTATCGAGCGCGTCTCGGCGTTCGACAGCTTCATTATGCTGTGCAGCCCCATGTACATTCCGCTGAAGGCCATGCCTTTCGCCCTCTTCAGATCCGGGAACCTCCCCCACGCGGAAGGGCAACGTCGCTGCATGCTGTCCAGTGTCGTCAGGAGGTTTCTGGATGCAGGCTGTTGC
>JAOACM010000358.1 GCA_026417845.1 Planctomycetota bacterium
CCCATGCCGTCTATGGTTGGTACCTCCAGGGGTATGAGCCTCATGACGGTGCCGATCTGCCCGCGCTGGACGAACGTATTGACGCGGAACCTCGCGTAACCCGGTATCTCGTAGGAGAAGTCCGACTCGAGTTCCTGCTCGAAGATACGCGACCGCTCCGGCCCCATCAGACGGTACATCGCTTCCTGCAGCTCTTCCGCCCCGACCTCCGGATATGTGGTCTGAGGGAGGAGATCTCCGTTGATGCGGAACAGCGGCGGCCTTCCAACTTTCAGGTGCAGGTCCGACCCGTTACGCTGGCCCAGTTCGATCAACATTGCGTCCAGATCAAGGGCCATGGCTTTCCCCTCCCAAGCTTCCAACCTGCGCGATTCCCGGCATCGCGGGGATCTTCAGCTGAACTCTCTTAGGGCTTATCCAAAAGCCTCCGGCCGGACCCGGTGCTCCGCTGTGGAGGCTCTGGCCGCCGAAGGAGTTTTTGAAACAGGCCCTTACCGGGACAAAGGGTATGGCGGGGACATCGCAATGTCAAGACGCTCGTGGGTATGCGGGCAAGACATGGCGCATGGCCGTAAACGCAAAGCCTTGGGAGCTGCCCGCGGGCGGGCGCGACCGAGGCGCATATCCGGGTCTGCGCCCCTCGAGCAGGGCAGGCGATGGCGGATCCGGTCTCCAGCCCCCCGCACATTCCTGGCTTCGCAGTTACGGTCATGCGCCCGGCAAGACGGGTGCAGGATGCCTGCGGGGACTCCTCTATGGAGGGGGAGGACAATTCCCGGCCGCGTGAGCTTGCCGGATGGAGGGTGGGCCTTAGAATCTCCTGCCGGTAGCAGGGCAGCGCGAGGCGCGATCGGCGAGGGTAAAGGGGCACCGGGGGGCGATACGATGGGACCGAATCTCGAGGCGGACATAGGGTACATGGCGGGAAAGATATGGCGGTACCTCGATGCGAAGGGCGAGACCCGCATACGCGACCTGCCGAAGGCACTGGTGGCTGAGCGGGAGATGGTATGCATGGGCATAGGGTGGCTCGCGCGGGAGGCGAAGCTGGACTTCGGGAAACAGGGCGGCCATGATACCGTAAGGCTGAGACGCTAGGCGGCGGCCGTGTTGTTCGTACTGCACCACCACACCGGCTGGAAGGGGCGCCTGGACCATTACGATCTGATGCTCCAGATGGAAGAGGCGCCGGTCGCAGGGGGTGACGCGCGCGTCCTGATGACTTTTGCCACCGCTGGCGACGAAGTCCCCATTCCTTCGTCGCCGGACGGGAGACCGGAGGCGGCGGGGAGCAAAGTCCTCCTCAGGCGCATTGAGGATCACCGGGCGGTTTACCTCGGGTTCGAGGGGGAAGTTTCGGGCGGGAGGGGCCGCGTCCGGATCGTGGATCGGGGCGCCCTGTCGTGGCGCTCCGCTCCGTTCGTGAACAGGGTCGGCGACGCCGGCGCGGCGTGGCGCGCCCCCGGCGGTGGGCAGATTTCTTTCCGGCTCGATGGGCGGCTGCTGCGGGGGGAGTTTCGGCTCGTCCCCATCGGCGGCGGGTTGTACGAATTCGAACGTTGCCATGAGGATGGCTAAGAGCCTGTCCCGAAACCTCAGGTCGGATATGGCAGCCGCTGTGGAAGCCTTGGTTGCAACGGGAGTTTCCCGACAGGCTCTGAAGAGGCGCTTCGCCCCGCCCGGCCCGCGGCCGCCAGCCGCGGGGAAACCATCCGGCGGAAACGAGGCGTCGAGCTTCCAGGCCTTTAGGTATGGCAAATGATCAGGGTTGCGACAATGGTGGAAAAACCGTCCGTACTGATAATCGGGGACTCCATAAGCATGGGCTATACGCCGCTGGTGAAGGAACTGACGGCAGGTCGTCTTGATGTGGAGCGCATCAAGCCGAACGGGGGCGACAGCGCCAACGTCCTGGCTCATCTGGACGAATGGATCGCCGGCCGGCCCATGGCGGCGATCCATTTCAACTGCGGCCTGCACGATTTGAAGCGGGACAGGAAGACCGGCGCCCTTCAGCAGCCGCTCGAGGTCTACGTTCGCAACCTGAGAGAGATTATCAGGCGACTCAGAGAAAACACGGCCGCCAGGCTGATATGGGCCACGATCACCCCGGTGATGGACGAGCGCCACAGGAAGGTCAAGGAGTTCGACCGGCTGGAGAGCGACGTGCGCGCATACAACGCGGCGGCTCTCGAGGTGGTCCGCGAAGCCGGCCTGGATGTGAACGATCTGCACGCCGCGGTGGAGAGGGAAGGCGTGGAGGAATGCATCTGCGAGGACGGCGTGCACATGACGCCGAAAGGAGATCTCGCCCTGGCGAGGGCCGTGGTCATATGTCTTCTCGGCGTGTCTCCTCCGGCGAACATTTCGCGATGATCCGGAAATTTACGGGGCGGCGAAAGGGCGGGGGATCGCAGACGCCGGAGCGGGCCGGCCGACCGGACGGGATACGACCCGGCGCTTCGCGCCCGCCGGAAAAATTCGAATGCCCGCTCGATCCGCCGCCCCGCGACGGCGGAGCCCGGTCTGAGGGACGGGAAGTCGCCGCGCGCGGCGCACCCCGTCCGTAGCGCGCCGGCGGCGCCGCATCATCCTTGCCGGAACACGGACGGCCGGCGATCGCGCGGGGCCCCCGGCGGTGGACATCATTGGAGAAGCGGCCGGCATGGAGGCGACATCTTCAGGCAGGCGACAGAAGACTCCGGTGGGCATCCTCACGTGCCGGCGCGGGAGCGCCCTGCCCTTGGGGGCCACGCCGACCCCCGCCGGGGTAAATTTCGCGGTTTTCTCTCAGCACGCGACATCGGTCTCCGTAGTCCTCTTCAAAGGAGACGGAGAAAAACCGTTTGCCGAGATAAGCCTCGATCCGGTCCTCAACAGGACCGGCCACGTCTGGCATATACTTGTCGCGGGGCTGCCCGGAGATGTTTCGTACAACTTCCGCGTGGACGGACCGATGAGCATAAGCGACGATATCCACAGGTTCAACCCGCACCGGCTGCTCCTGGATCCCTACGCGCGCGCCCTGACCGGCTGCGAGACGTGGGGGACCGTCGGGCGCGGATGCCCCCGCGAATCCGGAGGCGGGAGCGGCAGGCGGTCGGTTCGGGAGCGCGATGTCTGGCCGGAGCGACGGTGCCTGATCGTACCCGATTTCGCATACGACTGGGGCGATGACGCCAGCCCCCGCGTCCCGATGCATGACATGATAGTGTACGAGCTGCACGTCCGCGGCTTCACCATGCATCCGTCTTCAGGAGTGAAGCACCCGGGTACGTACAGGGGGCTCATCGAAAAGATTCCCTACCTGAAAGCCCTTGGCGTGAACGTCGTGGAACTGATGCCGGTCGCCGAATTCAACGAGAATGAAAACGTTCGCGTCAACCCACGTACGGGAGAAGTGCTCAAGAACTTCTGGGGGTACAGTCCTGTAGCCTTCTTCTCTCCCAAAGCCTCCTATGCCACTGACGCGAAGGGCGGGAGGCACGTGGACGAGTTTCGCGATATGGTCAGAGCCTTCCATGCGGCCGGCATTGAGGTGGTCCTGGACGTGGTGTTCAACCACACCGCCGAAGGCGATGAAAGGGGGCCAACCATCAGCTTCCGCGGACTGGATAACTCGGTCTACTACATCCTCGGACCGAAAGGCGAATACCTCAACTTCACCGGTTGCGGCAATACCCTCAACTGTAACCATCCGGTGCTCCGGAAGCTCATACAGGACTGCCTCCACTACTGGGTCACGGAGATGCGCGTGGACGGATTCCGGTTCGACCTGGCGTCGGTCATGGGACGGTCTTCGACCGGGGAGGTGCTGGCCGATCCGCCTGTGATCCGCCGGATGGCGGAGGACCCGGTGCTGGCCCACGCCAAGTTCATAGCGGAGGCATGGGACGCGGCCGGACTGTACCAGGTCGGCTATTTCCCGGGCCACCGGCGCTTCTCGGAGTGGAACGGCAAGTTCCGCGACGACGTGAGGCGGTTCATGCGGGGGGACGAAGGACTGGTCCGGGCCTTCGCCGCGCGGTTGTGCGGCAGCCCGGATCTCTACGCGGAGGGCGGACGCCGGCCCCATCATTCCGTCAACTTCGTCACTTCCCATGATGGGTTTACGCTTAACGACCTGGTTTCCTACTCGCGGAAGCACAATGAGGAAAACGGCGAAGACAATCGCGACGGTCTGGACGAGAATTTCAGCTGCAATTGGGGAGTAGAGGGCGAGACGGACGATCCGGAAATCCTCCGGCTCCGGCGCCGCATGATCCGCAACTTCATGGCGGTCCTGATGCTCTCGCAGGGCGTGCCGATGTTCGTGGCCGGGGACGAATTCGGAAGGACGCAGCGCGGCAACAACAACGCCTACTGTCAGGATAATGAGATAAGCTGGGTGGACTGGTCGCTGGCGGAGAAGAACGCCGATCTGCTGCGCTTCACGCGGAACATGATCGCCCTGCGCAAAAGGTGCGCCGTGCTCAGGTACCAGCGCTTCCATCGCGACCGCAACATCCCGGGCGTGCTCGACGAGATCAGATGGCACGGCGTCCGCGCCCGGCAGCCGGACTGGAGCGACCATTCCCACTCGATCGCCTTCGAGCTGCCGGCAAATCCCTCCAACGGGCCGGGATTCGACATCGGCCTCTACGCCGCCATAAACGCCTACTGGGAACCGCTGGTCTTCGAGCTTCCGCCGCCCGGCGACGGCCGCCGCTGGCATCTGTTCGCCGATACCTTCCGCGATCCGCCGGAGGATATCTGCGAACCGGGACGCGAGAAACCTCTGCCGGATCAGACGGCGATTGCAGTCGGGCCGCGCTCCGTAGCGATCCTGCTCTCCAGGTGAAACTCCTCCGGCAGCCGGCGACGGGCACCAGCCGGAGGCGCGTCCCGCCGTCGGAATAACCCGCGGGGGGGGTGGGG
>JAOACM010000359.1 GCA_026417845.1 Planctomycetota bacterium
GGTGTGGGCCGAGCGCAGCCCGCGCACCGTCGCAGCCGCCGGCTGGCACGAGGGCGACGCCGCGATCATCAAAGTCACCGAAGCCACGCTGGTCTACGTCGCCACTGGCGAGAACCGGCGCCCGCGGCCGGTGCCGGCCGCTTGAACGGCGGCAAAGCGAGCCTCAGTTGCTACTGAAATCCAAGCGCCTCACCCAATATTTTCAAGGGTGACGACGGCATGAACCCCATGCGGTCGAGCCCAGTGCCAAGACCGAAGGCGGCATGCCGGCCGCGCCGCCGGTCCGGCCATGCCTCCCCATTCGCCGTGAACCGCACCCCCCAAAGGTATCGCGGCGCCGCCGTCGCGCAAGTAATGACCGGCGGGCGAGCGCTACCGCGCCGTCGGGCGCAACCGCCTGGCCATCTCCTCCTGACCCGGGAATCCACGCATTTACGGCCATGCACCCGCACCGCTACAAACAGCAGCCGCCGCCTGATCGCGGCAGACAATTACGCACGACAAGGCCCATTATATAGTCGGGGAACGCCAATATGGCCTCCGCCGCCGGTCCCGCCGGCAGGCAGGACGCCGCCTCGATCGCTCCGGCCAGTTCCGCCCGCGCGACGCCCAGCGCGTACTCCACCCCTCCCGCGGCCTCGATATCGGGCAGCAGCTCGCACCGCGGATCTCCCCCCGGGCCGGACGCCAGGATCGCCTCGATCGCGGCGTAGCGGCGCTCCGGGCTGGCGGAGGTCAGGAAGCGGACGATCGGCAGGGTCAGCTCCCCGTTCCGCAGGTCCGAACCGGTGTCCTTGCCGGCTGCCGAGTTGTCGCAGACCAGATCCAGGCAGTCGTCAACAATCTGGAAGGCGGTGCCGGCCTTCGCGCCGAAGCGCCGCATGGCCAGACGCTCGACGTGACCGGCGCCGGCCAGCATAGCGCCGACCTCGCACGACGCGGCGAACAGCTCGCCCGTCTTGAGCCGCGCCAGCCGCAGGCATGTCTCCTCGTCAATATCGAAATCGAACCTGCGCGAGATCTGCAGTATCTCGCCTTCGCATATCCTGCGCCCGGCATGGGCCAGCGTCTCCATGATCGAGGCGTCGCCGATCGGCGCAAGGAGGCTGAAGGCGCGCGAAAGCAGGAAGTCGCCGGCAAGCACCGCCCTCTCCGTCCCCCATTCCGCGCTCAGGGTCGGCCCGCGCCTCCTGACCGCAGCCCCGTCAAGGAAATCATCGTGGGCGAGCGTGGCCAAATGGAGCATCTCTATGGCCGCCGCGGCGCGGCAGGCATCTGATGCCGGCCGCCCGTCTTTCCGGAGAGCCGCGAAGGAAAGCAGCAGCAGGCCGGGACGGAGGCGTTTGCCCCTGAAGCGATCCGCCGAACCGACCACCGCTCCGACCTCGGGTATCTCCGAGGCGAGATTTTCCGCGATGATGTCTTCCGCGGCGGAGAGGTATTCCCTTACGGGCGCCAGCAGCCGCTCCGGATCGGATTCCAGCCCGGCCGCTTCGTAGCATCCCGCAGGCGTTGCCGTCATTCTCCGTTCCATCTTCCCCCAGCCTCTATCTGCTCACCGGGGCGCCCGCCCCGTCGCCTTCCCACGGCCGTCTCCTCCCCCGGCGCATCCGCCTGCGCGATCCGCAGCGTAATTGCCCGCCGTCCCATATGTCGGGGCACAAGGGTACGGAGTGCATGTGGCAGCGCCATTACCATTCCGCTCCAGCGCGCTGCTGCAAGGCAGGCAATTGTTTGCCGCACTCCGGTGGCGACCGCCATCTGCAGCGACGCGCCCGATCGGGGCAACAACAGCGCCGGTACAAACAGATCCGCTCTGCCAGCTGCGGCACCGCGTAATATGAGCACGGAAAACAATTACCAAAGCAGCTCCTGCCTGAAGCCGCAAACAATTGCTCCGCAGCCGGCCGCCTCATTCGCCAGCCTTCGCTCCTCCGCCGGCATCGCCGGCCCCCTGGGACTGCGCGGGAGGCGCGGGGACAGGTCCTTCCCTGCCGGCGCCGCCGCCCGGCACCTGCGCGTCCGGAGCGCGGCCCTTCAATGCCTGTTCCAGCAGCCTTATGCGTTCCTGAAGCCTGACCAGCTCCTTCGTCAGCGCCTGTATCTTCTTCTCCTGAGCCTCCTGATTCTTTTGCATCGCCTCCACGATCTCGCGCTGTTCCAGAGCTTCCGTGTGATAGCGGGTTACCTGTCGGCGGTATTCCTCAAGCGACAGCTTCAATCCGGCCATCTGGTCGTCCTCCCCGCCGCACCCGCCGGCAAGGAGAAGGCACACCGCCGCCGCGGCCGCCGCGGCAGGAACCGCCAATCCCCGCGCATAGTTTCCGGTCACAGGACTCATGGAACGCACTCCCCCTTCTCCCGCCCACGGAAACCGGCCGCCCCCCCTGTCCCATCCCGCTTCCCGAAGCGAAGAACCGGTCCGCGGCTGATTGCCGGCCGGTTGCCGGCCGGATGCGGAGCGGCCACAGGGGCAACGGTGCAGCCCCGATCGCCGCCCGCGGGCCATATTAGCGCGGTCAGCTTCCACGTACAAATCACAACCGCAGCGGAGTGGAAAGAGTGGGGCGTATGGCCGCAAATGCGGATGCCAGCCGGGCGTAATTGTTTGCCGCGTTCAGGGGGCGGCTGCTATTTTGTAGTGGTGCGCCCGAACGGGACAACAATGGCGCCGCTACAAATGGGTCCGCTCTGCCCGCTGCGACCCCCACATATGGACACGGCAAACAATTACAGCCGGGCGTTCGGGAGCCGGCAGAGGTAATCCGCGCAAACTCGGAGGCGGTGAGGGGCATCGGAAGGCCAGTCTTTCCCCTCGAAGGCGTCTGGAAGCCCGCATCCGACTTTGCAGCTACGGCCATGCAATCTGTCGGAAGATGGGGATGCATGGGGCGGTGGAATACGTTATACTGAAACGGACACGCGGCATCCGGCCCCGTCGCGGCGCGGCGGACCGGGTACCGGTTCCGGAAACCCTGTCCGGCCGCGGGGTGGGAACGGCGGCAACCGGGGGAACGGCGAAAGGCGATAAACCATGCGTTTAGGAAAGACCGGGTCCCGTATAACGGGCCTGTCCCTTCCGGCATTCTTCCTCCTGGCGATCGCTCCGGCGCTTCCGGCGCCGGCATCGGACCGGGACGCCGGACCAAGACCGGCAGACATCAATCCCGTTCCGGAAGTGAAGACTGATCCGGGACGGCTGGACGTGTTCCGGGGGGAAAAAACAGATGCTTCCGTCTACGTCATCCAGATAGACGACCAGAAGACAACATCCTTCGGCATGATAGACGACTGGCAGGCGGCGTTCGTGAGGCGGAAGCTGGCGGAGGCGAAGGCGCAAAAGGCGGACCTTGTCGTGCTGGAGATCGTAAGCTTCGGCGGCTCGGTGGCCTCGTGCGCCGACATAACGAAGGCGGTGCAGGAATCGGGAATTCCCACGGTCGCGTTCGTGAACAATCGCGCGATATCGGGCGGGGCCTTCATCGCGGCCGGGTGCGACGGCATATACATGGCGCCCGGTTCGGTGATCGGCGACGCGATGCCGGTGCGCATAGGGCCGGACGGTAAGCCGGAAGTACCGGCGGACGAGGAGCTGAAGGAAAAGTTCCGTTCGCCTGTGCGCGCATTCTTCAAGTCTCTTGGAACGACCCATTCGTACCCGGTCCCGATCCTGATAGCGATGGTTGACCCGAAGGCCGGGGCGGTAGAGGCGGAGGTTGACGGGAAGCGCGAGTTCATGACGGAGGAGGAATTCGAGAGCCTTTCCAGGCAGAGGCCCGGCGATCCGGCCGTGAAGCTGAAGAGGGTCTGGTGCAAAAAGGGGCAGCTGCTTACGCTGTCGGCTGACGAGGCAGAGGAATGCGGCCTGGCACGCGGGAAGGCCTCCGATCTCGAGGGAGTGTGTTCGGCTCTGGGCATATCGGCCCCGAAGATAACAGCCGCCGGGATGTCGTGGGCGGAGAACGTGAATCGCTACCTGAGCCATCCGGTCGTCAGCCTGCTGCTGGTCGCGCTTGCCGTGCTGGGTATCGTGTTCGAACTCAAATCGCCGGGCGCAGGGCTGGGCTTCCTCGTGGCGCTGCTGGCGATGGGCGTGTTTTTCTGGATCCAGCTCGTGATGGACCGCGCCGGGGCGGCCTCCATAATTCTGTTCTTCGCCGGGGTTCTGCTGCTGGCGGTCGAGATATTCGCCCTCCCCGGTTTCGGGGTTGTCGGCATGACGGGGTTCGGGCTGATAGCGCTGAGCATCCTGCTGTCGTTTCTGCCTCCTTATGTGGACGCATGGTCCTTCCTGAAGGGACGGGGGACTCCGTGGTGGCAGGCGGAGGCGCTGTACCGCGGCCTCGCCTACGGCTTTTCCTCGCTGATGATCGCGATGCTGGGAGCCGCCTTCCTGATATTCTACGGGGCGAAGCTGCCCGGGCTTTCGCGGCTGGTCCAGAAAGGCGAGGTTGCGGCGCACGTTGACGCCGCCCCTCAAAGGGAGAAAATCTCCGAACTGGTCGGCAGGACCGGCGTCGCCGATTCGACCCTGCGCCCTGCCGGCCGGGCGATCATAGACGGCCGCGTGGTGGACGTCGTATCGAGGGGCGAATACATCCAGGCTGGGGAAAAGGTAAGGGTCGTCGCGGCAAAGGACGGGGTCGTGACGGTGGACAGGGTGGAGGACGCGCGGGAGCCGGCCGGCCCGCCGGCGTGACGGGGCGCCCGTCCGCCGCTCCCGTTCCACGCGGGATCGCTGAGACCGCGGCGGTCCGGCCGCCGCGGCCCCTTGCGGTTTCCTGCGGATACTCCCCGCGGGCGCCGCAATGGCCGGGATCGTAATTGTTTCGCGCTCCGTTGCGTGGTGCACAGGAGCGCGAGCGCCGGGTTATGGGTAGCGCTATCGCTGTTCCGCCCGTGGTGCACCGTTACGGGT
>JAOACM010000360.1 GCA_026417845.1 Planctomycetota bacterium
CCGCTACAAACAGCAGCAGCTACCTGAACGCGACAAACAATTACCGCGGGCCGGCAGGTCGCGCCATGCCCTGTGTCCGTTCCGCCTCGCTCGCCACGAGATGCCTTTCATTTCTCCGGATTCCCATGGCCGCTTGTTCTCCATCTTTCCCGCGCCTGGAAGATGCACATTGCCGGGATCTTACCCTTCCCTGACGCGCAGCTGTTCCGATCGCATCTACGTTCCGGATTTTGCCGTTTCTCGGCGGGCTTCCTCCGCGGCATCGGCGAACTCTTCGGCCGAGGCGTATCTTTCCGACGGTTCCCTTCTGATCGAGCGGCGGCAGATTTCGTCCACCGACGTGGGCAGCCCTGGCCTTATCGTCGAAGGCGGCGGGACCTCGGCCCGGGATGCCCGCAGGCGGCTGGCATCCGGAGAATCGGCCAGGAACGGTGAGACGCCCGTCACGGTTTCGTACAGGACAACGCCCAGCGAAAATATATCGCTGCGCGCCTCACCGCCTTCCCACTCGATGGCCTCCGGAGCCGTATAGGGAGCGGATCCGAACGCCCGTTCTTCGCCGGCCGGCGAGCCGGAGCGCCGGCGGCGTTCGCCGGCCAGCCGGGCCATGGTGAAATCGGTCAGGAGACAGATCGGATCGCCAAGCCGCCAGGTCTCGACGCCGTGCGGCAGCGAGTGCAAAAGCGGCTCGACGCCGTCCTGAATGAGGATATTGCCCGGCTTTACGTCCAGATGAAATACCCCGTTGCGGTGGGCGTAGGCCAGCGCGCGGCCGATCTGCATTACCACATCCAGAGCGAATGGGGCCGGCAGCGGCGCCTGCGCTGCGAGGAGGACGTCGAGCGAAGGCCCCGGAATCCACGGCATTGTCAGGTACTGGCATCCCTCCTCCGTTCCGTATTCGAAGACCGGTACGATATGCGGGTGGAGGAGCCTGGCGGCCGTTTTCGCCTCCCTCTCGAACATCTCGAGCATGGTGGCGTCGGCGCCGGCGCCCCCCTGCAAAACCTTGAGTGCCACCGTTCTTTCGAGCGCGGGGTCTTCCGCCCTGTACACGATGCCCTGTCCTCCGTAGCCGACTTCCTCGAGGAGGCGGTACTTCCCGAACGGTCTCGGGAGACGTTTCCCGACCAAGGGAGACGCTTTGGCTGACCGGAGGTCCGCGACGCCGTCCTTTCCCGGTCGGGAGCGCGGGGGCGTTTCCATCGCCACGGTAGGAGCGGAGGCCGTGGAGGCAGTCAGCCCTGCCGAGGGGTCACCTGCGGGGATTTCGGGTGGAGGTTTGAGTATATCCTGTTTGAAGGCGAGGCGTCCGACGCGACCGGCGCACGCATCGCGGAGTCGCCGGACGGCGACCAGGAGCTGCTCCCCGTCGCGGAATCTGTCATCTGGTTCCGGCGCCAGTGCTTTCGCGATCATTTCATCGGCCTCGCGAGGCAGCCAGGACGCCAGTTTCCTGGGAGGAGTGAATCCCCCGGCCCTCATTTCGTCACATACCGCAGCCCAGAAATCCATACGGCCCATGTTCTCGATCTTCGTATCGGGCGATATGAACGGGTGGAAGCCGGTCAGCATCGCGTAGAGTATCACGCCAGCCGAGAAGCAATCAGTTTCCGGACCGACCATCCGCCCCTCGGCCTGTTCCGGCGACATGTACAGCGGCGTGCCCATAGCCACCCCGGCGGCCGTCAGAGACGATACGTCTCTGAGCCTGGCCAGGCCGAAGTCGGCCAGCATCGCAACCTCGTTGGATATCAGTATATTGCTGGGCTTGAGGTCCCTGTGGATGATCCCGCTCCGGTGGGAATGCGCCAGTGCAGAGGCCACCTGGACCATCCAATCGAGACCAGTCGAGACCGGAACCCCTTCTGTAAGGCGACGGCCGAGCGTTCCTCCCTCAATCAGCCGCATGGCGAAATAATAGTAAGGCGCAGACTCTCCGGCGGCGTAAACCGGCACGATGTTTGGGTGTTCCAGTCTCGCCATCGCCTCCGCTTCACGCATAAACCGGCTGACCGCCTCGCCGGGGGTAAACAGCCCCTCGGACATGACCTTCAGCGCCACGCGCCGCTTGAGGGAAATCTGATGGGCGCGGTAGACGCGGGCCATGCTGCCGCGGCCTATCAGCTTCTCGACCTCGAAGTCTCCGAGGCGTTTTCCGATCAGATCGCCTTCCATTTTATGCGCCTTTATGCAGACGGCGATGCGGCCGGCCACGCCCATATCGGGTTCACCTCTTCCGCGCCTGTGGCGGACAGAAGGGCCGGTCCGCGCGGATGGGATCGTGCGCGCTACAGCCAGCTCCTTCCTCTCCCAGCCACGCCGATCACACCCTTCTCCTGGCTTTCCCGGAGGCGGCAGGAGACGATCCCCGCGCTGTGAGGTGAACCGTCCTGCCTGCCCGCCGGAAGGTCGTCCGCACTTTTCTCCGATCCGGTCCGCCAGCCAGCCCTCCGGATGCTACACCGGGCGCCCGGCAAGCTCAAGGCGCCATGCGGGGGCCGCCCTTCGCTCCCCTCGGCAAGATCCGGGCTCGCAGGACTGCCGCGTTGCCCGACGGTCCCTCAAGGAAGGATCGGCGTGGCCCGGCCGCCGGGCGCGGAGGTTTGCCAGTGCTGAGTGCTCTCCCCGAAAGCAAACCGGGAGGCGCCGGGCATCCGCAGGGCCCGGTCCGCCGCTTCCGGTTTTGACAACATCGGTGGAATTTGTAAGATTGAGGCAAAATCGCGGTTGCGAAGAAGTTTTTTCGTGCCTGCCGCGAGCTGGTGGCGATCCATCGTCTTTTCGAATGGCGGCCGGTGCGAAGCGGAAGAGAGGGCGATCCTGAGGTGGCACGACGGAAGGCGGCCCCCGACATCCTGGTGATCAACGTCGGCAACAGCAGAGTCGGGGCGGCGAGGTTCAGCGCCGACGGGCGCATCCTGCGGAAGGCATCGTTTCCCACGATGCTTCTGGCCGGCCGCCCGTCGCTGCTGTCGAACCTTCCGCCACCGGAGCGGCGGTGGGCCCGCATTTCGATGACGCTTCCGGCGCGGATACCGCTGAGGCTCCCGCAGGAAATGACATCCGGGAAGGGCGCCCCGTCGGAAGGGGTGCTGGGCAGCGTGGTGCCTTGGGCGACGGGAATATTGAGGGGGTGGCTTGCGGACCTTGGTTTGCGCGTAAGGGTTTGCGGGGAGGATATACCGATCGGTCTGGCGGAGGTCGCGGCCGGAGCCGGGACCGATCGCGCGGCGAACGTTCTGGCGGCATACCGCAGGTCTCCTCGCGGGGCCTACGTGGTTGATGCCGGTACCGCGCTGACCGTAAGCGTGGTTGACGGGGCCGGGCGGTTTCTCGGAGGGATGATAGCTCCTGGACTCCGCATGGAGCTGAACGCGCTGGCGGAGGGCACCGCTCTCCTGCCGGAGACGGATCCTGCTCCGCAGCGCGAGGCCGTGGGTCGCGACACGCGTTCCGCGATGCTGTCGGGGTGCGTAATCGGGTCCGCGGCGCGCGTGGAGGGGATGCTGCGGCGGATGCGCGAGGAGACGGGGCTTGAAGCGCCGGTGTTCCTGACCGGAGGCGATGCCGCCTTTCTGACGTCTCTCCTGCGTGAAAAGCACACCGTAGTGCCGGACCTTACGCTGGAAGGGCTGTACTGGGCGTGGCGCGATTCTGAGGATGCCTCCGGGGGACGCCTGGAAGGGACGGAGGCGAGGCGCCCGTCAGAGACGGGCAGGACGCGCAGTAGCTCTGGCGCCCGGCCACCCAAGGCGATCCCGATCCGATGATATGTGGAGAACCTGGCGGCGCACGCCCCTGGTCATCTGAAAGGCTCTCCCTGGATATCATTGTGCCAGCGACGGCCATGGGGGAGGCCGGAATCGCTTCCTTCGACCTGGACGGTCCGGGCGTATTCGAAAAGCTTCCCAGGATATTCAGACGCGGCCTTTCATCGAGGCGGCTGGATGCGCCGGAGGGCCGTGCGGTGTCTGCCGGCGACGCCGGGATGGCGATATACGGGAGGATCGTTTCGCCGGAAGGGGAGACTCTCGACGAGGCGATCCTGGCAGTTCACAGCGCCGCCGGATCCCCGACCAGAAGGCCATGGGCCACCTTGAGCGCCCATGGCGGAACGGGCGTCCGGTCGGCCATACTCGAGGCGCTCCGCGGGACCGGCTTTGCGGAGGCGCTACCGGGGGAGATGGCCGCAAGGGCATACCTCGCTGGGACCGTCCCGCTGGTGGAGGTGGAGCGCGATCTGAGGATCCCGCTGTGCAGGACCAGGCGGCAGGCCGCGGCCCTGTTTCTTTCGACCGCGTGGCTCAAAGAACGCCTCGGCCGCGTGGCTATGGACGGATTGCTCATGTTGCGATCCGGGGAGGCCGCATGGAGGGCCGCCATGGCCGGAGAGACGGACGCGTTTCTGGCGGGCGCTTCCCGCGTTCGCGCCCTGTTGCGCCGCCATGATGTCGCGGTCATCGGGCCGGTCAACGCCGGGAAATCCTCCCTGATCAACGCGCTATGCGGCGAGGATCGCGTGATCGTAACGGACATCCCGGGAACCACGCGAGACGTCGTGCGGGTGGAGATGTCGCTTAACGGCCTGAGCGTGCGGGTGGCCGATACCGCCGGCATGAGGCCGTGGCCGGAAGGCATCGAACGCGAAGGGCAGACTCTGGCTGCCCGGGCTGCGGAGGAGGCGGACCTCGTCATCGTGCTGCTCGAAGGATGCCGGCCGGTAAGCGAATGGGAGAAGCAGACCCTTTCGAAGGCGGTCTGGCGGCGGACACTGCCGGTCGTCTCGAAGGCGGATATGCCTGCCGCCTCCGGAGAGGATTCGGCCGCTTCCGTCGCATCGGCGATCTGGGGCGTACCGCCGGTTCGCGTCAGCGCGGTCACCGGAGCCGGGCTGGAGGAGCTGAAGCAT
>JAOACM010000361.1 GCA_026417845.1 Planctomycetota bacterium
CTCGGCTACAGACCACTCCCGCCATACGTCGTCCGCGTCTGTCCAGCCCGCAGTGCCGTACAGCACGTCCCATCCGCCGCGGACGACCGGGTCCGGCGGCGATGCCTTCCCCCACAGTCCGCGCAGCAACTCCCGTGCCCGCCTCAGCATCTCCGCTCCTATCGCGATAGCGCCGCCCGCCGCCCCCCGCCCATCGCCGCTGCCGCCGCGATCCGCAGCGCGTCAACCTGGTCGTCGTGTCTCCCGGCCGGGAATGCGGCGATCTCGTCCAGCAGCGCGCGATTCCACGGCGCGCGCAACAGCGCCACGCGCCCGGCCTCGAACAGCGGCTCCAGTGCCGCCGCCAGTGCGAGCTTGTCCGCGCGGGGCGTCTCGGCCCTCACTACTGCCTTCCCCGCGAGCAGCGCGCGCAGCCTCACGACGGCGTCCTTGTATCCCGCGACCTGCTCGACGGCGACGGGGACGCCCGGCCCGTCCCGCCGAGCCGTCTCGACCATCGCCCGCTCACGCTCCAGCGCTGTCCACCGCCCGCGCACGACGTCGGCGATCCATAGCGTCCCGCCGTCCCATCCGGCCAGGACGCCGACCGTATAGTCCGGGTCTTCCTTCGCCCTCGCCTCGCTCGATGCCAGGTCCCAGCCGCGCGCCCACCGCACGCGGCCGGCCCCGGCCTTCGTCGCCCCGCCGGGCCATGGCGGAAACTCCTCCGGCCCGACGACGCGCGCCAGGTCCGCCCGCAGCATCCGCCCCGCCCGGGGCCTGGGCCGCTGCATGTACAACGCTTCCCACGCATATGACCCTACAGCCGCCCTCTGGGCCTCATACCAGGACGGCGGGAACCGCTCCGGAAACAGCCACCGGCCGCCGGCCTCGTCTAGCGCCGGCAATACCACGGACCGGAACCTGGGGAACGCCGCGTCCCTCTCCATCTCCCGCTCTATGTGGCCGACCATGTCGTCCTCGTGCCATCGCGTCGCCACGACGGCGACCGCGTGCACCGGCGCCAGGCGCGTCATCAGGTCGTTGCGGAAGCTGTCCCATACCCGATCGCGCATCGTCCCGGATTCGGCCTCCTCGCGGTTCTTGCAGTAGTCGTCTATCACGAGCGCGTGGGCGCCCCGGCCCGTGATTGTCCCGCCGAGGCCCATGGAGTACATCCCGCCGCGCCGGCCCTCGATCCCCCAGGCCCCGATCTGGAACTGGTCCTCGCTCGGCCTCAGCCCGTACCGCGGCCCGGCCTCCAGGAAGCACCGTCGCGCCGCCCGCGCCATGTGCTCGGACAGCTCCGCGGAGTACGTCGCCAGGATGACCTCGTGATCGGGGTTGCGCAGCAGGTGCCAGACGGGCCAGCGCCGGGAAGCCAGGTCGGACTTGCCGTGCCGCGGGGGCATGTTCACGATCAGATATGCCGACCGTCCGTGCTCGACAGCGACGGTCAGCATCTCCAGCTCGCAGGCGAGAATCTGCGTATGGCGCCCCCAGATATAGTTCGGCGCCGGCGGGAATTCGTCCAGGAACGCGCGGAACAGCGTGTCGCGCGCATCGCCCGCCCTCGCGCGCGCCGCGGCCCTCGCGGCCTCGTCCAGCGCCGCCAGCACCGCGTCGCGCGCAGGGCGCCGCGCGTCATTCCTTCGCCCCGGCATCCGGCGCCTCCCGCGTCCCGGTCCCGGCCGCCGCATCCGCCGCGGCCCGCGCCGCGTCGTTTTCGGCCCGCGCGCGCAGCTCCGCCTCGTATGCCTTCGCCACGTCCCGGTGGATCTGCTCGGCCAGTGCCGGACCGACGCGCGCCGCGAGCGCCCTCCGGTACGCGCGGACCAGCGCCTCAGCCTGCCATATCTCGCCCACGACCGCGCCGGCGTTCCGCCGGTGTTCGCGCACGAAGTCGAACGCCTTCTGCCAGAACTGGAATTGCGCGCGCAGGTCGTCCGGCCGCCGCTCGAGCTCGTCCAGTATCCGATCGAGCACCTTCCAGCACTGCGCCTCCAGCGCCTCGATCCGCCGCTCGAACCCCTCCCGCATCGCCAGCCGCAGCCGCTCGCGCTCCGCCTCCACCGTCGCCTGCGCCTCGGCCTCCGCCAAAAGCTTCGCCTGCCGCCCCACCTCGGCCTGGAAGGCCGGCTCGCGCATGAACCGGCGGATCGTCTCGTCCTTGATCCGGGCGAACGTCTCGTAGTTCTCCCGCAGCTCGCGCACGGCGGCGGATATGTTCCCCCCCGCGCGCGCCACTTCCTTGGCGATATGCATCCTGTCTTCCGCGGTGTACGCCATCGCCTACACTCCGGTCAGCAGCCGCATTATCGCCGCGCCGGCCGCCCCGCCGATGGCCCCGGAGGCGCCGAGGGCGCCGAGCGAGGCGGCCAGGCGCGCGAGATCGAGCCTCGTCTGTTCTCCCTTGCCTTCGAGCTTGTCGAGCCTCCCGGCGTGCTCCTCGAACTGCCTCTCGCCATTCGCCAGCCGCGCCTCGATCCGGGCTATCGCCCGCCCGTGATCGGCGATCCGCTCCCCCTGCCGGGCCTGCTCCTTCCGCAGTTCTGCGACATCCTCCCGGAACTCGCACCTCAGCCGCTCTATCTGCGCCTGCAGCGCCTGTATCCGCGCCAGGGTCCGGGCCTCTATCGCGTCGAGCTTCGCGTCTATGTGCCGCGCCATCTCCGAGGCCAGCCGCGCATTCTCCTGTCTGGACACCTCGCGGATGGTCTCTGTGAACCTCTCGATCAGTCTGTCCAGTTCCGGCGACGGTTCCATGCCTGCCCTCCCGGTTGCGCGCCCCCATCTACGTAGATACGCCGGAGCGCGCGGCGGGATCGCACGCGCGCCACCGCCGGACGTTCAGCCTCGCCAGGTCCATCAGCGCGGAGTACGCGGCGTAATAGGCATATTCCGCCAGCGTGTACCGCCCGCCGTGCGCGTAGCGGTCGAGCCGGGGCAGGGCGCGCAGGATCACCTCCTGGCGCAGGTCGTCGAAGTCCATCCCCTGGGGTGGCCTCCCACGCCACCACTTGCCTACGACTATCCGCGCCGCCTCCCGGATCGCCTCGGATATCTCGTCCGCGTCCGGGCGCCTGCCCGTTCCCTCGGCCATGCCGTCCTCCCGGCCGTCCGCCGGTCACACCGTCCGCCGCGTCAGCGCCCGGCCGGCGATATCCAGCGCTTCGATCCTCCGCTCATACTCGTCCGCCGCGCGCCTGTACGCGGCGAGCCTGTCCCGCCAGGCGGCCTCGTGCTCTCCGCTCGCCCCCGGCGGGCTGTCCTCCGCCTGTTGCAGCTGCCGCCGGCATGCCTCCAGGCTGCGCGCCGTCTCCTCCCGCATATCCCACAGCAGGGCCGCCGCCTCGAACGCCGACATCCTCCGGCCGGCGCTCGCCCCACGCGTCATCCGCGCCTCCGCGCCGATCGCCTCGATCTCCTCCCGCCTCCCCGTCGCCTCCGCCAGCCGCTCCAGCACGCGGCGCGACGGCCACCGCCCGACGCCGCGCATCATCCTGTTGACCGCCGTGATTGACATCCGCAACGTCGCTGCGTATTCCGCCTGCGATCTGATGCCGCGCGCCGTCATGTCCGCGCGGAGCAGCGCAGCCAGCCTCGCGCGGGGATCGCGCTCCTGCGCCGCGTCCGTCCCCGCCGTCCGTTCCTGCGTCGCTATCATTCGCGCCTCCCTCCCTCGCCTCGAGCATGCACAGCAGCTGCCATGCCTGCCGCCGGTTCATCTCGTGCACGGACCGCCCCCCCAGCCGCCACCACGTGGGCGACCGGCGCCCGAATCCCCGCAGCCACGCGTCGGGATCGGAGATGCCGTTCGCGCGGAAGGCCTCGCGCAGCCGGAGGTCCAGCTTCGTCGGTCTGCCGGCCAGACGGTCGAGCAGGTATGCGGCCTGCCGGGCGCTCAGCGCCCGGAACGACTCCAGCCGCGCCAGCCCTAGATGGTCGGCGGCCCACCTGAGCCGCCTGGTCCGCTCGTCCGGCGCGCCGGGCGTCCCGTCCCCGTAGCGCTCGCCCCGCGGCCCCCACGTGCGCGGGTCGTCCTCCGCGCGCAGGCGGGCGTACTCGACCTGCAGCCTGCGTATCTGCGCGGCCGTCGCCGGCGCGGCTGCGCCGCGGCCCGCAATGTTCCCCGCTGTCATCGGGACATCCTTCCCGGATGCATCGCCGCCCTTGCCGCGGCCTCAGCGCCTCTTGCCCCGCGGCGCAAAACCCATCGGATCGTTCGCTCCATATCTTCCCGCAAGGCGGCGGCGGCGGCCTTGCCTCGAAGCCTCCTGTCGTGATATGCTTCCCAGGCGGCGATGCGCGTTTCTGGAAGGAGGCGACGCCATGCGTCACGATCGGGCGGGATCAGGCCCGGAGGCGATTCGTCCAATACGTCTTTCTCGTGCGCGTCGAATTCGACGGGCACGAGAACTACGCGAAGACCTGTCCGACCTCGTTTCCGACTTCGAGGCGAAAAGAGATCCGGAACTTCGCATGCCATGGCACAAGGACGACTATCTTTTGCCGCTTCGAGACCGCCTGTTCGCCCTCGGCGCCATCGCGAAGCGGATGGCGTTTCTCCGCCCGGCGCTCGTCGCCCGCCTCTTCCTCCTCGCGAAAACAACGCCCCTATCGGAACAAACCGCGCGCATCCTGAGCAGAATCGAGGGTCAAGCCCGACGCATGGCGGACCCGATGTATGGCGGCGGTCAGTGCCTCGATCGCTGCTGGGGCTTGCTTCTGATGGAAACGGACGCCGCGCATCCCGGCGTCGTCGCCGAATTCCTTTCGGCCGCGAAGCGCCTTGCGATCCCGCGTCTCCGATAACGCCCTTCTTCATGTTGCGCCTCCTTCCCGGGAATCATCCCGGATTGCGTGCGCGACCGGCGCGATCCCGGCGCGCAACTCACGCCCCTGTATCCCGACCACGCACGATCCTGTAC
>JAOACM010000362.1 GCA_026417845.1 Planctomycetota bacterium
AGCCCGTTCTTTTTGATATACGCCCACACTTTTTTGGTGACCTGCGTGCGGGGCAGCGGCTTGCTTCCCACGATCTCCGCAAGCACATCGTCCGGCTGAAGCGGCGCCATGAACTTCGGATTCGGTTTCCTGGCCATTTTTCCCCTCCCCCTCAAATCTCCAGAACCCTCCTTCCGGTCCCCCGTGCCCGCCACGGGGCGACCATATGTTTTCAAACACGCCCAGCACCTTAATGCAGCAATCCTTTTACCTTTTTGGTGCCATTACGTCAAGCGATTTTTAAGGCGGCGTGCATCCGTGCCTCCGAGACCTCCGATAAAGCTACGTGCCCAAGCCATGGGGCCGGGGGTTACTGGCGCCCGATCCAGCTGCGGGGGGGACCGGCGAAGCCCGGGCGGGTACATGCCAACCGTGATAGCGTTCCCTTTCGGAATCCGGTCGTGAATCCGCCGCGACAGGGATACATTCCCGGGGGGCTTCGCGAAACCGCGCCGGCCGAAACACACCTTCGAAGGCTGACGTGCACCCTCCAGTCTCTCAAATGGGCCGGCCGGGTTTCACGATGATTTGCCGGCCGCTCCGCAGGCCCGCTTCCCCATATGCGGTGGACACATTTCATTGAAGCCGCGATATAATTCGGCGGAGCGATCCGCGGCAGGGCGTTCTCGTGGTGCGCCCTTCCGTCGCCATGGGATGGGAGGAGGAGACTCTCGGGACGTGAAGATACTCATGACCGACTTCCACAGGTTGTGGGGCGGCCAGGCGGCGTACGTGCTGGCCGTGTGCCGCGGGCTGGCGCTCCGGGGCCACGAGGTGACGGTCGGGTGCGTGGCCGGGAGCATGCTGGAGGAGCGGGCGCGGGCATCGGGGCTGGCGGTGTTTAACGGCTGCCGGTTCGTTAAGGGGTTTTCGCTTTCCGGGCTGCCCGGCGACGTCTCGGCGCTGAGGCGATTCCTGGAGGCGAACGGGACCGATATCCTGCACGCGAACGGCTCGCAGGACCACTGGGCCGGCGCGCTGGCAGTGTACCTGAGCGGGACCGTCACTCGCATCGTGCGCACCAAACACAACAGCTATCCTCCCCGGCGGGGGGCTTTGAACAGGATCCTGTACGGTGAGCTGACGCACAAGCTGATCGCCGTGGCCGGATCAGTGGCCAGGCAGTTCGCCGAATCGGGTCTGCTGCCGGCGGCGGAGATAGATGTCGTGCACGCTCCTGTTGGCGACGAGTTTCTGGCGGGGAGAGATGCCCCCCGTGTCCTGCGGCGGGAGTACGGGATGTGCGAGGAGGACGTGCTGGTCGGGTTCGTCGGCCGCCTGCATCCGGACAAGGGGCCGCAGGTGCTGCTCGAGGCGGCCCTTCCGCTCCTCAGGTCGAACCGCAACATCCGTCTGGTCTACGTTGGTATCGGGCATCTGGAAAAGGAGCTGCCCGCGAGGGCGGAAGGGCTCGGCCTTGCCGGGCGCGTGAACTTTACCGGTTTCCGCGAGGACATGATCCAAGTAATGGCCTCCCTCGACGTGCTGGTCCTGCCTTCGCTTTCGTGCGACGCCAGCTCGACAGTGCTGAAGGAGGCGATGGCAATGGGGATTCCCGCGGTGGCCACGGATGTCGGGGGCGCGCGGGAGATTGTGGATGATGGCGTCAGCGGCCTGATAGTTCCTCCTGGCGATATTCCGGCCCTGTCGGGGGCCATTGCCCGGCTGGCGGCAGACCGGGACCTCCGCGAAAGGATGGGACTGGCGGGGCGCGAGAAGGTCCGGAGGCTTTTCTCGGTCGCGGCGACGGTCGGAAGACTCGAAGAGATATACCGCGGCCTGATGCCCGCGCGGGTCGCGGCCGGAGGGGCGGGGCGATGAGGCGGCGCCTGGCCCGGACGTTGCGGGACGTGCCGCCTCCCCCGCGGAAGGCCGGCTTTCTTGACGGGGCCGCGGCTCATCTGCCAGAGATCGCGGCCTGGGCCGGCCTGTCGGCGTTATCGGCGGC
Organism: Planctomycetota bacterium; assembly: GCA_026417845.1. Lineage (GTDB taxonomy): Bacteria > Planctomycetota > SZUA-567 > H5-PLA8 > CALKMO01 > CALKMO01. The sequence continues at coordinate 1,988 of JAOACM010000362.1, forward strand.
CATCCTGGCGGTGGTCTCCGCGGTCAACGGTTCTTTCCCGCCCTGCCCCGATCTGAGACTGTCGCTGACGGAACAGATATCGGTCGGCGGAACCATTTCCGCTTCCGAAAGCGTAAGGTTTCCGTTCGCTCCCCCGGGGACCCGCAGGATACGTTTCACCTACACGAAGGGGGATGTCTCTTACGAGGGCGTCTCTTACACATCGGACCCCTCGGTAATATCGAAGTATCCGCCCGGCGCGATGTGCCCGGTCGTGCTGGATGCGGAAAATCCCCGGCTGGCCGCCCTCGAGTCGGCGCGGCCGTGTCCGTACCCGTGGTGGGTTCCGGCGGGGGCGGCCGTGGCGCTGGCCGCCGGAGCCGTTCTGCTGGCGCTGGCGGTAAGGTCTGCGCGCGCTACGGTCGCAGTGCTGCGCGGCGGCGCCGCGACGACCGGCACGGCGCTGGTATGCAGGATCGGCGGGGGCAGATTCCTGTCTCGAATATTCAGGCGCGTGACGATACAGTACTCGTTCGAAGACCTGTCCGGCAGGATCGTGCGCGGGAAGTTCACGTTCAGGGGCGCGGAGGTCTCGAACCTGCCGGCGCCGGGCGCACAGGTAGCGGTACTCTACGACGAAGGCCGGCCGCACCTGAACGCGCTGTGGGCGGAGGAGACCGGACCGCCCCCGGCGTAGCGCGCCGCCGGCGCGTCGGGAAAAGAAGCGGGCGGGAGATCGCGCGGAGCCAGCGCCGGCGGCCGCCGGATTTCAGGCGCCGGAGAGGACGAGGGACCGGTATGGCCCGCCGCAGTTCTCCCGGCGCGTAATTGTTTGCCGCGCCCATATGTTGTGGGCGCAGCACCTGAACGTATCCGCTTGTTGTGGCGTCATTGTTGCCCCGTTCGGGCGCACCGCTACAAAGAGCGGCCGCAACCCGGACGCGGCAAACAATTGCCCTGGCATCATGCGGACCCGCATGTCCGGCCGGACGCGGCGGCGCCAGGCCGCAGCGGGGCGCTCCGGATCGGGCATTGGCGGGCGCGGGAGGGAAAGTTGGGACGGACGGACAGACCCCATCATGACTGCGTGGTCGAGGCAATGAAGGATATGCCGCGAGGCAGGGTCCTTGATGTCCCGGCCGGCGAAGGAGAACTGACCGTAAGGTTAAGGGCAATGGGTTTCGATGTCGAGGCCTGCGACATAGATCCGGCCAGATGGAAGGCCTCCGGACCGCCTCCGAAACCCGGCAACATGAACGACCGACTCCCCTTCGACAACGGTTCGTTCGATTATGTCGTTTGTGTCAAAGGGCTCCATCGCATATACGGCGTAGGGCGCGCGGTTTCGGAATTCGCCCGCGTGCTCCGGCCGGGCGGGCATCTGATCGTGGTCACGCCGAATTACTCGCACATATCGAGGAGGTTGAAATTCCTCTTCCTGGGGTCTATTTCAGCTTCCCTGAACGAACAGCACTGCAAACAAACGAGCGACGCGCCGGAAGCCAATTTCCGGAACATGCTGCTGCTGCCGCAGTTGTGCCTGGCGATCGAGAACGCGGGAATGAAAATAGTCGCGCAGACGACATCGCGCGGCTCATGGGGGCGATTGAAAACAGCTTTTCTGTTCGCGCCGGCATCGCTGCTGGTCAGGCTGGGTGCTCTGGCCATGGTCAGGCGAAAGAGCGCATCCTTCCGGACAGACCGGACTAACGACTGGAACGCGTTGATCGGAGGACCGCATGTAGTGCTGGTGGCATGCAAGCCGGCGCATCTTGAGTCCGCGGCAGGTCCGTAGGCGACGCACGATCGCGCCCGGCGCGTTTTATCCCTGGGAGCCGGCGCGCTCCGCCTCGATGGCGCCGGACATCCGGGAAAAGGGCGGGAAGGAGCGGGGTTCGGGGCGGCGGAACGACGGGAGGGCGCGCGGCTTGGCGGGCATCAAAGTCATCCGCCGCACGGATGACAGGGCTACGGCGGAATTCGTGGAGGCGGCGAGAGGCCCGCTGCGCGAAAAAGGCTACGAGATAGTGTCCGCCCTGGCGAACGGAGCGAAGGCGCGGGTGTGCCTGGCCCGCAAGGTTCCGGACGGAGCGGTCGTAGCCGTCCGCATCTACAAGCCCCCGGAGGAACGGAAGGAGTTCCACGGCGGGTGTCCCGGAGCTCTGATGTTCCGCCTGCTCAGGTGGCGGCTCGGCGCGGGGCACCCAAACATCGCGGCGCTGCTTGATTCGGGGAGCATTCGCGTAACCTTTTTCGGGCGCAGACACAGGTTGACGTTCAGCGTAGTGGAGATGGTTGAGGGGCCGAGACTGCGCGATGCCATATTTGACGGACGGCTTCGCGGCTTCGGATTCAGCGGCGCGCTGCGGATAATGACCGGTCTGACGCGCGCGGTGGAGTTTCTGGGGGAGCGTGGGATCCGGCACGGAGATGTGGAACCGCAGAACGTAATCCTGGCGCGGGACGGCGACGGGAGGGTACTGCCGAAGCTTATAGATCTGGTGCCCAGGCGCCGGCGGCTGATCGAGTTCCATCGGCGCCTGCTTTCCGGAAATCCCCGGCTCAACGACCACACGAAGCTCCACATGACGCTCGCCGCCGTGCTGCTCGGCCGCTGGGAGAAGGGCCGCGGCGAGATCAGGCGCATTGACGGGACGGAGGTCATGCGGTACTGGTCCATTCCGGACGACCGGTGCGGTCCGGTGGCGGCGTTGTGCTCGCTGGTGTCGCGGCTCGGCCCGTCGGGCGACCTGTTCCGCCGCCCGACGCGCGAGTTCCACGTGCTGCTTGAGTCGTCGGCGTCCGGATTTGGCGGGGAACAATGAACGCGCGGCGGGGACGGGTAAAGGACGGCGGAGGCGCCTCACCGGGGGCGGGGGCCGGCGCTGCCCCGGGTGGAAACGGTGCGGGTGGCCGGCC
>JAOACM010000363.1 GCA_026417845.1 Planctomycetota bacterium
CACTCTGGAGGGCTGGGGTAAGCCGCCTCACCACCCACACAAATCTCCCTCTCGTCCGGAGACAGCGCAACCGGCTGCATGTCACCGTGTCGCCCTTGACATCGAGCTTGCTTGGCTTCTCGAAGATCTCCGTCCTTGGGTCGGGTATTCAGCAATAATTGGACATCTTTGCTCGGATGAGCGATGTAGCTTCCGGCCGCCCAGTCTCGTTTCCTGGACACCTCGTTCTCGATGATGGTCGTTCCCTGCAACGACAAATCTTTTTCCGCGGCGATGGCGCGACCGATAAGAATCGGCGAGGCCGCCAGTATCGCGAAAGCTCCGCATACGCTCGTCTTCCTCATCTTTCATCGCCTCCTGACTATCGACATCACCGGGACGGATCAATACGGGCGAGCCGGTCAATTCGACCCAGCCCATTAATCGTTCGGCCGCCCGATATCCGTCCTATTCCTGCTTTTGCTGACCGTCCTGCTTCTGCTTTTTGCGCGCTTCAAGCCTTGCGATGAAGACCTTGGCTTTCTCTTCCCAGCGATGATTTGGATACTCCCGCAGAAACTTGGCGTACCAGGCCAGGGCCGTATCCGGATCGTCGAAAACGTACGATGCGAACGCGCGCTGGTATAGCGCCCACTCCCGCCACTCCGATCCGGGGAAGCGCTCGATGATGTAGTCCAGATACTTGATGCCGGTAGGCGAGTCGCCGTCGGCGCAATATGCGCAGGCCAGGCCCAGGATGGCGCGCGGAGCGATCTGAGAACGATTCCAGGGGGGCTCGAGGAATTTCCCGTAAAGTTCTATTGCCTTCGGACGCTCTTCCAGACCCATGAAAAAATAGGACTTGGCCGTACCATAAAGCGCATAAGCGCGCTGCTCCTGAGTGGCGCCCTTGAACTCGTTCTTTAGGACTCGATCGTACAGAGCGATGGCCTCCCTGCAGCTCCAACCTTCCACCAGCGCCGACGCGTAGAACAGGACAAACTGCGAACGCGGGTCGCCTTGCTGCAGATAAATACGCGGCAACGGATCTTCTTTATCGCGCGCCATCTCCGACAGAACCGTCATCCCGCCCAGAACTCCGAAGGTCGGATCCGGACGGAGCTGCGCCGAGCGCTCCAGGTGCTTTGCCGCATTCTCGTGCCTGCCATAAAAATAGTTCAGAACGCCAAGCGCAATATGCGCGTCGGGCCATGCGTCTTTCCACGTGGGGTCGGGAGGTTCGTCCTCGGCGATGTACCCAGCCGGCACGGGGGGCGTATTCCCGGCGGACTCGCCTTTCGCGTCCTGCCGTTCCCACCAAGGCTTGAAACCTTTCGGGGTGAGCGCCGCGGCGAAGTGCGTCGCCGCCAGGGGCGGATTGAATTCCCTCAACAATAAGATATTCCCAAACAAATGATGGGCCTGTCCGCGCCAAGGCCCCAGGGGAGCTGACGCCAGAAAGGCCCTCAGGCTTTCCTGGGCGGCGCGGATGGACCCCTCCTCCAGAAAGCATTCCGCTATCCGGTAGCCCGATTGGTGAGTCAGGGGATGGCCGGGCCAACCGGCTATGACCTTCTCGAACAGGCCTCTGGCCTTGGCGTATTGCTTCTCCTTTTGCGCGGCGCGGGCCTGCTCGAATAGCGCCTGCGGCTGGTCCGGATCGGGCGGCTTCGGTTGCAGGTTAGCCAGAGCCGAATCCAGCCTCTTCCTGGAGATGACTCCGGAATAGAAGTCCTTCTGCAGGTAATTTTCGAGATAGGCCAGCATATCAATCGCGAAGCGATAGGAACGCCGGGCCTGCTCCATGCGATTCAAACGCTCCTGGATTCCTCCAAGGTAGTACGCACCGTCAATGGCCACCTCGTTCTTGTCTACAGCCCAACGGGCAATCATGCGGTCGAGTTCTTTAGCGCAATCCTCGATCGCGGCGGCGTTGACGGCGCGAAGCCGGACCAACCCGATTTGCCCCCTCTCCTTCCAGGGAGAAGGGGCATCCTTTGCCAGAAGCTCGAAGGCTGGTTTGACTTTATCCTGGAATTCCTTCTCCGGCATGCGGAGGCAGATCTCCGCGTAAAGGAACACGGCCTCGGCCCACTTGGGATCATGACGATGCATGGGCAGGCGGCGAAGAAGTTTGGCCGCCTCTTCCGGATTAAGGGTCTTCTCCGAGAGCAGGATCTGCCTGGCATTTTCTACCGGAGATACGTCGCCGGCCGCTGCCGGAGACGGAAAACAGCAAACCGCGAGCGGCAGAAGCAGGACAGCAAATGCATGCCGAGTTCGAGATGAGTTCCTTTGGGGTGCGAAGGCTACGCGGTCGTTAACCCGGAGAGGGTTGTAAACCGGAGAATTTGAGAGTTTTGGCGCGCTTTTTCGGGGTGCGGTCGCAACCATGACGGTTGCCTTCGCGCCCCAAACTCTCGGACTCGAACCGGAGAAAACGGCCAAGGGCGGGGATGCGCCTGTAAGCCTTTGAGGCGAACGACTTATGCGGCGACGTCGTCGGCTCTCGCCTTGGCGGCCAGCGTCAACCCGCGGGTCCTGGGAATTCCGCTACTTTAGGTTTGGCTCCCCAAAGTTCCCTCGGTAAGTTCCGCCGGGCCGTCCGGGAGGTCTATTTTCGCATTGTGCACCTCTCCGCCGACCACGTCAAGGGTTCGCTTGAACTCCGCGAACAACCCGTCGAGGTCTCGTTGGGACCGGACGAGGCGTTCGAGAAAGGCAATATTGGCGTCCTGACGCGCCAAGTGCCCGCCAACCGCGTGGTTTCCGCCGTCCCGACGCCCCGGTACGCCCCCAAACCTCCGGAACCGCCCCGCGAGCCCCGGACGCCGCCCGTGGTCGAGATGCTCCGCAAGGCCCTCGCCTGGCGGCGGGAACTCGACTCCGGCGCGGTCGCCACCCAGGCCGACATCGCCCGCCGGGAAGGCCTCACCCGCGCCCGGGTCACGCAGGTGCTGATGCTCGTCCGGCTCGCGCCAGAAATCCAAGAGAAAGTATTGACACTGCCGCCTACGGCTGGACGCCACGCAATCTCGGAGCGACTTCTTCGACCCTTGACGATGGTCGAAGACCAGAATCATCAACTCCAAGTATTTGCCACGCTTTCCTCCAAGTAGTCACCTCTGCATCCTGTTCCTTCGAAGAGATGTGGCGAAGTCGGCCCGACCGCATGCGAACCCAGGCCGCCGCCACTTGCACCGTCCGATTACTTTCCCTCCATCTTCCACGCGGACATAGACCCCCTCCGCCGGATGCGGGGCGAATCGCGATACGTTCGCCAGCCCCGGCAGGGCCGGCATCGCGTCGGATGGCCCGCTCCAAAGAACTGGCACGACCTGAACCAGCCCCCGGCACCGCGCGGCCATCTGGTCCGTCGCCAGAAACTCGAGAGACTCTTTGGCCAGCAGGTCGAATCCGAGAAAGAAATCCGGCAGGGTGTCGTAGTGCATGCCGTGTTCTGCCCACAGCCACTCGCCGAACAGAACATACCCGGTCCCGACAATCTCATAGAGCACGTCGAGATGCTCGAAAGCCCAGGAGCGGAACGCGTTGTACTGTGCATGCTCGCCGGTTCCCAGGAGCCCGCTCCGTTTCTGGAGCACAATTGCCCCCTGCGCCTCGAAGTGAACGCCGACATTTGTCCCGTCCATCTTTTCCTGAATGACAATATGGCGGCCTCTTGCCATGGCATAAAACTCAGCTTCCGATATCGTTCTGTCATCGTCCGCGACTTCGCTGCCGGTCAAATGCGGCGTGCGCGGGTATGGGTAAAACTCAGGCACGGATCTATCCTCCTGTCGGGCTGATGGATGGCGAGCGGCGCCCTGGCCTTTCCGACGGCGGGGGTTGCCTGACGTCGCGGGGAGGACGCGGCATCGCGGCCTTCATCCGGTTGATGACCAGAGAGTTCGGATTAAAGGGACGACGATGGTAGGTGTTGCTGTCGTGTCCAAAATATTCAGCGAGGGCTGCGGCTACGCCGGCGGATCGCGAAATCCCCCCCGGACAGGAGACGATGACGGTCCGGATCCGTGCCGCATGGGAGATTAGAAATTCCCAGACTCGGCCCGCGTCGGTGGCCGCTAACGGTTTCCCCTCGTGGCGCGGGCTTCGAATGTCGTCGAACTCCAGGTGCAGGACGCCCCTGCATGCCGGCCGCTGAGGCAGGACGGGCCTGAAACCCGGAGAAGTTATAACGACGACCACATGAGGCGTCTGTTCCTCATATCGCCGCAAGCGTTCGCCGGACATTACTCTGATCTTCATAAAGCTTCATCCTTCGGCATCCCGGGATGATGAACTGCCGCTACCAAGGAACCCGGCAAGCCGATCCAGCTTCGGGTTTCAGCCGGCCATCAAATTCCGGCATGTACTCCAGGATTACGGAGCCGGCCCACCCGGCCGCCGCGAGCCGCCGCACCACGCCAGGAAGGAACTTGACTACGGCAACCTGATCTTCATCGCCCGGCGAGATCAGGAGGGCTCAAGCGCACCCCTGCGCTGACGAGCCAGCAGATCGCCATGAAGTCGTCAGGATCTCGGCCAATGTCGGTTTCGACAGTCAAGTCCATGATTCTCCTCCGTCAAAACGGAATATCATCATCGGGCGGTTCGGGCAGCGGCTCATCCTCGGCAACCCAGTATTCGTCCTGATCCTGAATCCTTTCGTCGTCGACGACTTCCATCCACCCGGGAATCGCGTCGGCCGGCTGCGATTCGGCAAGCCATTTCAGCACCGCGCGTCGCGTGGCTTCGGCGGGGGGCATATTGCACGTCCGCTTCAGTTCGCGCAAGGTCCACCGATTGCCCCGCTTCATTATCGAGAGAGTGCACCTGTCGAGAGGCGGAATCGTCCGGTAGATATAGATGCGCCGTTGAATGGCAACAGGATCAATGTAGGAC
>JAOACM010000364.1:0-4614 GCA_026417845.1 Planctomycetota bacterium
CTTTCACACGCGCTATCCCCTTCTCGCTCGTGACCACACGTCCGTCCGGGAGTACCGCGATGTCCGTCGGATTGCAGCAGCCGCAGAAGCCGTCCATGCCCATCAAGGCGCGTCCCCAGCTCGATATGAATCTCCCGTCCAGCGCGTACAGTTCGATCCTGTGCCTGCCGGGATTGACAACCAGCAGCGATCCCAAGCTGCCTGCGCCGGCGCCCCCGCCGTCCGTACTTTCGTCGCCGTTGCCTCCAGTTGTCCCCTCCGCACCGCTCGCCCGTGGCTCGCCGCCCGCTGGTGCTGCGTCGCTTAGCTGTGGTGCTCCGCCTGCCCGTGGCGCACCGCCTGCACGTGGTGCGCCGCGCGCGGCCCTGCTGGCGACTTCGGAGTCAGTGCCATAAGGCAGGATCGCGACGTCCAAGTGCGGGCTGGGAACGACGAGTCCCTCGGCGCCGGTCGTCCTGTCGCGGACCCCGAGGGCGCGGACGAATGCGCCGCCAGTCGTAAAATGGTGGACCAGCCTGTTGCCAGCGTCGGCGACGTACAGGTCCCGACCTGAGACGGCCAAGCATGTGACCGTACGCAACCTGCCCGGTCCGCGCCCCTCCTCGCCGAATTCCCGGAGCAGCCGCCTGTCCTCTGCCGAATAGACCTTGATCCGTGTCGGGAAGCCGACGAATATTTCGACCGGACGCTCCTCGGCGCCGGCAGGAACGCCTGGCGGAGTTCCCGCCGGAACGCCGGCGGGCAGGCCCTTTGGGACTCCAGGCCGAATGCCGGCCGGCAGACCGGTTGCGATTCCCTCCGGCGGGCTGGGTGGGGCTTCGCCCTGAGCGCCGGCCGGGAGCCCGCCAGGTGCGCCCGTCGGAACGCCGCCCTGAACTCCGGCGCCCGCCGCCAGGCGCGGCGCCGCATCGTAAGAGACGGCCACACACCTGGCCGGCCCGCCGGGCAGCGGCCAGGACGCCGCCAGCCGACCCTCGCGGTCGAATACACGCGCGTCGGTCCCCACGGCGCACAGCCGGCCGTCCGGGAACAGGGCGATACCGCGCAAACCCTTGCCCATGCCGGTCTCGATGATCCGGGCGAGAGAGTATTTCAGCGGCAACTTTGCGGCGCGCCCGGCGTCCATATCCGCAGCGGGAGCCGGAAGTCCGGCGACATCCGCTGTGCGCCTCAAGGCCGCCACCAACGCCGCCGCCCCGAGCAGTGCGACAAGCAGGAAAACGCCCCCGGCGGACGCCAGCCTGCCGGCCGCGCCGCCCGTGCTTCCATCCCCGCCGCCCGCGCCGGGGCTGCCGTCTCGCCTACCGTCCCCTCGCATTCGACCCCCGGAGGCAGCGACGCCGGGATGCCCGCCCCAATCCCGGACGCCCTTCACGCCCGGCATGAAAATCGGGCTGCCATTGCGCGGGCGTCTCTTGCCTGCACATCCCGCCCGCGCGGCGCAGCCATTAAGTGCCTGTCCAAAAACTTACCGCCGGGCAGCGGGAATTGCTGAGCATGTAAGCTCTGCGCCGGAGGTTTTCGGACAGTCTCTAAGCATGCTGAAGACCTGCGCTACGGTGGCAGGCAGGATGCCTGCGCCACAATACGCGGCCGCCCGGGTGCCGCGCGCTACCGGCCCACAGATACGTCCAGGCAGACGAGCCGGGTCGAGTCGCGCAGCAGCAGCCGTCCGTCTGCGAGCGCCATCGGCGCCCAGGCGTCGTGCCCGTCGAGCACTTTCAGCGATCCAAACTCGCGGCATCCCGCCGGATCTGCCGCAAACATACGCAGCATCCCAGTATTATCCTCGAGCGCCAGTATCTTTCCGTCCGCGATCATGAACGGGCCCAGTCCGAAGCGGCGCGAGCGGCCGCTGGTCCAGCGGACCTTCCCATCAAGCGCAAGGCATGCAAGCTCGCCGCCCTTCACGGCCTGCCTGCACAATATACCGTACAGATGCCCCTCGTAGAGGACAGCCGTGTGCTGTTCGGAGCCGAACGCATCCTGCCCGAGCCGGAAAATCTCCTCGACGCGCATATCCGGCGGCCCGCCGGCAAGCCTGATCATGGCGCACCCACCGAACCCGTAGCCGCCGGCGAGGAATATCCGGTCCTGGTCTATGGGGAGCGGAGAGGCGACCGGCGTGGACATCTTCCAGTCCTCGTACCTCCACAGGATCCGCCCGTCCGATGCGCTTACGCCGACCACGCCGCGCGCTGTCCCGTACAGGTACTGGCGCCCGCCCCGGCGGTCCATCGGCATTATCGAGACGTGGGACATCTTCCATCCGCCAGGGTTCGGCGTCTTCCAGCGGATCTTCCCGCTTTCGAGCTCGACGGCCATCATAAGCGCTCCGTCCCCGCCAGGCGCGATTATGGCCGCCCCGCCATCTATCAGGGCGCACTGGCCGGCGTACCACTGCGGCACGGTCGCGCCGAAATCGCGGACCAGATCAAGCGCCCAGCGCGGCTTCCCGGTGGCCGCCTCCAGGCAGGTGACGTGGCACAGAGGCCCGATACCGACGAGGAATCCGTTCGCGACGGCCGGCACGGTGCGCGACATCCCGTGGTTGCGCTTTACCCTGGCCGGGTACGAGTAGCGCCAGATTTCGCGGCCATCGTCGAGCGACAGGCAACGGATGGCATCCTCCTGCCTGTCCCTGTCATAGTCAATCAGGTATACGCATCCCTCCGCGACGGCCGCTCCGGCGTGCCCCTCGCCGACTTCCAGACTCCACACGATCCGGACCGTCTCCTTCGAGAGGGTCGGCGGCAGTTTTTCGCTGTCCGGCGCCACGTTGCTCCGGTCCGGCCCGCGGAACTGGGGCCACGAGCCGCGTATAGCGGACGGCTTGCCGGGCCCTGCAGTAAGCCTGCCGGCGGCAGTCCCGCCTGCGGCATCGGACTTCGGAAAATCCGTATCGAGCGGGACGCGCTCGGCGATCCCTGAATCGGCCGCGCCCCATCCGGACAGCCATAGCGCGACGATGACGCCTTCTGCCGCCGCGGCGAAAACCGCAATGCTGATGGCGACCGCCACGGTACGCCTGCGCCTCCCCGCGACCGTTCCGGTGGTCGCCATTTCATTTGAGCCATCCGCCGTCAGCATCGCCCGAACCCGTTCCGGCGACTCCCGCCGCCCGTCCGCGCTTCCATCCCACCGTCCAGGTCCTGCCCGCCGGACCGCGCTTCCCCCGCCGGCCCGCGTCCCCGTCTACCGGTCCGGCCCGGACCCTTCGACCGCAGAGGCCGGATCTCCGCCGAATACGTACAGTATCCCCTCGTCCGAGCCGATCGCCAGTACGCCGCAGCCTATAGCGGGTCCGGCCGAAAAGCTTCCCCCGGCCTCGAAACGCCAGATTTCCCGCCCGTCCTCCAGCCTGAGCGCCCGCAACACCCCCGCCTTGTCGCCGAAGAAGACCCTGCCGCCGGCGATGGCTGGCGATGAGTCCACGGAACTCCCGGTATCGAATCTCCACAGCTCCCGCCCGTCGCCAGCGCAAAGGCCCCTGACGATCCCGTCCCGCCCCGCGAACACGACCCGCCCCCCGCCAGCGATGGCTGCTGACGCGAAAAACGGCTGCCCGTCCCTGGATTTGCCCTCCCAGAGTATCGCCTTTTCCTCCAATCCGACGCACAATATCCGTCCCCCGTGAGTGCCGAAATAGAAGCGCCTTCCGTCGAATGCGGGAGAAGCCGCCACGCGGTCGTTCAACGCTACCGAGGCTATCTCCTCCCCGGAATCGAGAGCTATAAGACGCAGAAAGCCGTCGCAGCCGGCTATGGCGGCGGCCTCCCCCGCCGCGCCGCCGGGTTTCGCTCCGCCCTCTCCCCCGCCGGAGGATTTCCCCCCTGCGGATGTCCTGCCGCCGGCCGCGGACGTTCCCCCGCTGGACGCGGGAATACCGCTGCCAACTGCGGACATCCCGACACCTGGCGGCCCCTCCCCGCGCATCCCTTCCCCGCGCGTCCTTCCCGCGCGCGAATCAGCCACGCAAGGCCCGCAGTGGACCGGAGCATCGGTCTCGATCTTCCACAGTTCGCGCCCGTCTGCGGCCGACAGGCAATACAGCCGGTTGTCGTACGACCCGAAAAGGACCGCGCTGCCGCAGACGACCGGATGCGATTTTATCTCGCCCCCAGCCTTGAACGTCCACAGCTTCGATCCGTCCCCGGCGTCTACGGCGTGCAGAGTCCCGTCCGAAGCCCCGGCGAACAGGCGCCCGCCCGCCAGGCACGGGGCCGTCTCGAGGGATGCGCCGGCCCTGTAGAGCCAGAGCCGCCGGCCGGAGGTGGCGTCCAGCGCCAGAAGGCTGCCGCCCTCGACCGAAACGAATATCCTGCCGTCGGCGATGGCGGCCGTCGCGCTGATCGGATGACCGGCGTCGTATCTCCACAGCAGGCGGAGTTCGCGCGGGAGTTTCGATCGCGCCGCGCCCGTAAGCGCGGGATCGCATCTGTGCGACGGCCAGCCCGGCCAGGTCGCGACGACCGATCCCGCCGCGCCGGGCCGGTGGCCCGGCAGCAGCATCGCCTTGAAATCGGCTGTGGCGATATCGACGCTTGTGCGGGCCTTGAGAATCCCCTCGAACACGACACGCCGCAGATGGGCTCCTGTCTCTTATACACATCT
>JAOACM010000364.1:4624-4877 GCA_026417845.1 Planctomycetota bacterium
GGGAATACCGCCGTACCTGGCGGGAGCGCTTCCGGCCGCGACCCGGACGGATTCCTTCCGCCGCGGATATCCGCGCCGGCCCGATGTACCCGCGTCATGGAACGGTTCGCGCGCATACACTCATTCTGTCCTGAGCGCTTCGGCGAGGTTCCCGCCTGGCACCCTGCGGGCCGCCGCGAAACAGACGGCCACCGCGAGGGCGAGGGCCACCGCTATCGTAAAGGCCGCCGGCAACCACGCCATGCCCGATACG
>JAOACM010000035.1:0-265 GCA_026417845.1 Planctomycetota bacterium
GGCGTATACTGCGCTCACACCGAACACCGCCACCGAGAAAAGGACGATCGTGGCGCCCGTAGGCGTATTCCAGGCCACCGATGCCGGCAGGCCGGCCATCGAAGCGGCCAGGGATATCGCCACCGACCACCAGAAAAATCCCCCGGCCGTCCTGGCGAAGTTCCTCCCGGCGGCCGCCGGCACCACGAGCATAGCCGTGGCCAGCAGAAGGCCGGCCGCCATTATCGCGAAGCACACGACTGCGGCCAGCAGGAGGGCGCACGCG
>JAOACM010000035.1:275-13853 GCA_026417845.1 Planctomycetota bacterium
CGTCCGCTCCCTGACGCCTGCCGCCCGCGCCAGGTTCCGGTCGAAGCTGATGAGCAGCAGGCGGTTGTAGGTCAGGGCAGAAAAGACCAGAGAGACAATCAGCAGGATCGCAGCAATCCCTGTCTCGAAGTCGCCGGCGGTGAGCAGATCTCCGTACAGGAAGGAATGCATCGCGTTCCTCAGCCCTCCGCGGGCGCTGACGAAGGCAATACCCAGCGCCACAACGCCGGCCATGGCGACCCCGACGGCGGTATCGGTCGGGGCGTCCGACCACCGCCTCGCCGAGATTATCGCCGCACCGACCATCAGGCCAAACGCGGCAACTGTAAGGCGGGGGTCAACACCGGCCAGCAGGCCTATGGCGACGCCGGCGAAGGCGGAATGGCTTATGGCGTCGGAAAAAAACGCCAGCCGGAACGAGACGACATTCACGCCCATCGCCGCGCAGGCCGGCGCTATGAGGATCGCTGCCGCGGCGGCGCGCTTCAGGAAGCTGAACCCGCCCCACTCCCAGGGCAGCAGGCGGACGATAAGCTCACCCAGCGTTTCTATCGTGGCTGTGGCCCTCCGGTTCTTTCCCTTCAGCCGCCCTTCCCGCGTGCCTGTACAACCCCATGTGGATGCCGTATAGAGAAGCCAGGTTTTCCGGCGTGAGTACCTCGGGCGCCGCACCCTGACACCTGACCGTCCTGTTCAGGCAGATCACATGGTCGGCATGGCTGGTGACCATCGAGAGATCGTGGCTGACCAGCACGAGCGTCAGGTCGCGCTCTTTTTTGAGCCCGTCGAGCAGGTCGCAGAATATCTGTTCTCCGGCGATGTCCACGCCGGCCGCCGGTTCGTCCAGCAGCAGCAGTTCCGGCCTGCCGACCAGCGCCAGCGCCAGCAGCACGCGCTGGTGCTCGCCGCCGGAAAGCCTGCCCATCGGAGCGCGGACGAGGTGGCCGGCGCCGACCTGTTCGAGCGCCTCCGATGCGCGCCGGCGCGCCTCCCGCCGCACACCCAGCCACAGGGGCCATCGCTGGATCGCGGAAGCCAGAAAGTCCATCGCTGTCACCGGTGCGCCCCTGTCGAATACGAGACGCTGGGGGACGTATCCCATCCGTGGGCGACGCCCGCCGGCAAACCGTATCGTCCCCGTATGCCTCGCCAGTCCGAGGACGGCCAGCAGAAGCGTGGTTTTGCCCGCGCCGTTGGGGCCGATTACAGCCGTCGTCTCTCCGCGGCGTATGACCGCACTGACGTCCTCCAGTATCCTGGCGCCGCCAATCGTAACGCCAACTTTCTCGAACGTTATCAGCGCTTCGCTTTTCATAGCCGTTCCCGCCGTACCGACCCCCGGCACCGCACCGAATCCATCCGGAGGCTTCTGGATAAGCTCTAAAGAACCTCCAAAAAACCTCCGGTGCGGAGAGCTTATGCACTCAGCGATACCGGCTGCCCGGCGGGAGAGTTTTTGGATGGGCCCTAACGGCCTGCGTCCTCCGCCGGACTTGAGCGGGCCGCCAGCGCGGTCTTCAGCGTCTCGAGGTTCTTTCGCATCGCGTTCTCGTAGGCGTCCGGTACCGGTTCCCCCGATGCCACCGGATCCAGGCAGTAGACAGGCACTCCGGTCTCCCTGCCGATGGTTTCCGCCTCCTTTCTGAAATGTCCTGGCTCGTAGAATATCGCCGCGGGCTTTTCGCGCCTTATCAGCTCGACGATCTCAATCATCCTCCCGGCCGGGATGCCTCCCCCCTCGCCTCCACTTCCCTCGATCAAAGCTACAACCTCCAGACCAACATCCGCGGCGAAGTACGCAAACGCGTCGTGGGCCGAAACCACCTTCCTGTTCGGGGAAGACGCCACGACGCGCAGAAACTCCTCGCGCAGCGCTGCCAGTTTTGCGCAGTACACCTCGGCATTCTTCCGGAACCTCTCCCCGTGCTCCGGCATCGCCTTCCCAAGTCCTGCGGCTATATTCCGCACCTCCACCTGCGCTGCCGAAAGGCTGACCCACGCATGCGGGTTCCCATCCTCCTCTCCGTGCCCGTGTTCATACTCATGCTCATGTTCGTGTCCGTGACCATTCGCCTCTTCTCCGTGTCTGTTGCCATCTTTGTGGCTATGGGATCTCCCGGCTGTGACCACATGTTCACATCCTGCGGTCGTTTGTTTCCGATGCACAGCTGTGGAAGACGGGAGAGGCTTTATTCCCTCGGAGGCCACGATCAGCCTGACATGCGGATTCGCCTTGCGTACCGAATCGCCGAGGAACGACTCCAGTCCCATACCATGCGCTACGAACACCTCCGCTTCGGCGATCCTCCGCATTTCTCCCGGGCTCAGCGAATGCCCGTGCGGGCAACCGCTACCGGCCGGCAACAGGCAGGACAACTCTATTCCCGGCACGTCCTTGACGACGTTCGCGGCGAAGACATACATCGGAAGGAAAGAACAGAGCACTCTGATCTGTCTCCCCCCCGTACCGGCTGTTTTTCCCGCCTGGCCGCGCGAACAGATCATCAGCAGGAGGCCGGCCGCCAGGACCGGGGCGGCAACCGGACCTGCCGCGCGGGCCGGTGGGGAGCTGCCGACCCTGGACGGAACGGTTCCCGTCCGCCCTGCCGATCGCGCGGAATAGATTCGAGCGTCCATCCGGCATCTCTCCTCAGAAGCGCTCCGTTGTCGCGGCGCGACGGGGGGTTACGGTTACGATCTCTACCGTGCCCCCTGCGCGCACCTCTATCACCGCCGCCCTGTCCGATATTCTGACGAGGCGTCCCGAAACCACATCGCTCTGATCCCCCGGCTTGAGCGGCACCACGAGCGATACCATGGAAAATGGCGCCCGCGCGCGCCTGGACAGCACAAGCGTTCGCGACGGGTGCTTTTCATCGTACCGGTGGCTGATCTCGCCGGGAACAATCTCGACCGCCGCCCCGTCCAGCGAGACGACCGCGACGTTGGGCCTGCCGCGATCCTCCGATACAGCCCCGGCGGGCAGTTTCCCGACCTCCACGGAATCGAAGTGAAACCTCGCCTCAGCCAGGTGTTCCTCGCCGCCAAGCACCCAGTCCACCAGAAGCATCCAGGGATGCCCCCCCTTCCTCAGGATGATGGCCCGCCTGTGGAACGGCGCGCCGTTCAGCCGTCTCCAGCTCAACTCCTCCCCACAGAAGAAATCAGAACCGGTCCCCGATCGCCATGCCGGCTTCCGCGGGCAGGGACTGCCCTCCCATCGCCAGGAAGCGGCCGCGCGGGCTTGGGATTCACCGTCGAGCGTTACGGTGTTGTGGGCGGCGGTTTCTTTCGAGCGGAGCCGATCGGGACACTCGTGGTAGGTAAATATACCGGAATCGGCCACCACGGTCCTTCCATGGGCCGCGAACTCGAAGCTGAGCGCGTCGGCGTGGGCGTGGCCGCCCCATGATTTTTCGCGGCATTGGACGAGGCACCAGGCGGCCGGGGGCGATCCTGCGTCGGAGGCCATCGCGTACACGCCCGTCTTCGGGAAGGAGCGGGAGGAAACTTTCGTTGCGGCTGGTTTCATCCGGGCGAGCCGCCGGACGGCGGAAACGCCAAAAGTCCAGAGCGTTTCCGGACCGGCGGTACGGGCCAGCTCTGCCCCATCAGGACCGTGCGGAAGCTTACCGGTGGCGAGGGCGCCGATCGCAATCGCTTCGTCCGGCCTGTATATCGAGGTATCTCCGACAGGCGGGAGCGTGCCGTCCGGCCGGCACACGGCGGCGGCGAATTCGCACATCTTCTCTATGGTCAGGGAGTAAGAGGCCGGGAACCGGATGCCGTTCAGGCGCGCCAGCACCATCGGCTCGGCGAACCATCCGATGGATCCGCAATGGTAGCCGGGGCTGCCCTCGTGCTGACCTCCATCCGGATGCACCTGCGCGCGCAGGCATTCCTGAAGCTGATCGATGGCAACCTTGCGCCAGGCGGGCGCGTCACGGAACTCAGGGAAATAAATCCCGGCC
This sequence comes from Planctomycetota bacterium, assembly GCA_026417845.1. Lineage (GTDB taxonomy): Bacteria > Planctomycetota > SZUA-567 > H5-PLA8 > CALKMO01 > CALKMO01. The sequence continues at coordinate 4,247 of JAOACM010000035.1, forward strand.
TCCAGCAGGCTGCGCATCTCCATCGTCGCGTGGTTCGACGATGGTACGTTCAGGTGGCAGGAGAGTATATTCGCATGCGCCTCGATCGCGGCCAGCAACCTCGATACGAATACCGGATTCCAGGCGCCCGTCCGCCGCAGCAGGTGGTGGGCCCATATCCACGCATGCATCCTGAGCGCGATCTGAAGCAGCCCCCAAGTGTCCGGCCTCCACACGTGCCGTTTCTCGTAAGGGAGCGGCGGGGGGTTGCGCTTTATGAAGTTCCATATGATGCGGGCGGCATCCGCCGCGTACCGCTCCTCCTTCCCGGAATACCAGTATGCCCGCGCCATAGAGAGGACATATGGCATCCTGTTGAGCCTGGCCGTGAATTCCTGGTCCGGAACGGGACTTTTTTCCAGGGACCAGTCGAAGTCCGTACCGAGGTCCACAAACTGCCCCCCGGTGCCGGGGCCGGGGAAGCGGTTGCGCGCCGCCTCCTCGGCATCTTTCATTGTAGCCTCCACATGTTCCGGGAAACGCTCCCGGATCTCCGCGGCTGTGTCGGGCAGCTCGCTCTCCTCGACATAGAACCGCACGGCGCGGGCGGAGCCGCAAAAATGCTTATGGAGCATCTTATGGGCATCCTCCATCCGGCGCGCCGCCGCGTGCCGGATGGCCTTCTTGAGCAAAGTCCCCTTCGCCTCTGAAAGCCCCCTGTAGGGATCCGGCAATCTGGTCTCAGACATTAAGGACCTCCCTTTCCTGCCCGCCACGGGAAACGCCCCCGCGAATCCCGGACGGGCGCGCCATACGGCAGCAATCGTCCGCCTCCTCCTGTTCCCACCCCCCTCCTCCGGGAGGGGAACTCCGGGAGGGGAAGGGATTACCCATCTCCCCCGGAGGCAGGAGGAGGGAGTTCAGGGGCTGCGGCAAGCCTCGCAGCCCAATCGTGCCCCGTCCGTCAAGCGGCTGCTATCCGCATATCGCCGGCCGCGACATATCCCGGCGATCCCCTGTGCTCCGGCAGAGGCGCCTCTCCGCCCGGCCGCCCGGTTCGGGAGAAGTCTACTCTTCACCCGACGGAATACAATTCGAAACGCGACGTGATGACCTGACCGTCGGCCGGAGGAGCCTTGCCTCCGCCGGACAAACCGGGAAATTCGACGTCTGCGGCAATGTTCCCCGGCAGGATGGCGTCAGTGAGCGTTTGCGTTCCGGCAGCCGGTATGGTTAAAATGTTACTGGAAGGTGCCGCGAAAGGGAGGATCGGAGGCGACGCCATGAAGATGGCCACTGTCATGAACCAGCGCCTCGAGCAGCGCCTGCGCATGACATCGCAGATGATCCAGTCCATAGAGATGCTCCAGCTCCCTCTGATGGTGCTCCAGGAACATATCAACCAGGAACTGGTCAACAATCCGTGTCTGGAAGTGGATGAGCGCGAGCGGGAAGTGGACGAACGGGAAGCGTTGAGGGAGGAAAAGGAGGAGGCGGAGACCGATTTCGAGCGGCTGGAAGACATGGAGCGTGAATACGGGGAGAGCTTCAGGGGAGACGATATAGCCCGCCGGTACGAAGGCGAGGAAGACTCGAAGCTCGACGCCATGCAGAACACCGCCGCCCCTCCTCTGACCTTGCGCGAACATCTGGAAAACCAGCTGCGTCTTTCGAAGGAGAGCGACAGGCTGAAGGAACTGGCGGCCCTCATAGTGGGGAATCTGAGCGACGACGGCTACCTGAGGGTCCCCTTGCCGGAATGTTTCAGACGCGAAGAGGGCGGGAAAGTCGAACAACTCGTCGAACCGCCCCCGACAGATGAGGAGATGGAGGAAGCGCTACTCCTGGTTCAGCGTCTGGATCCCCCCGGTGTAGGCGCGCGGTCGGTTGAAGAATGCCTGATCATACAGCTTCGCAACCTCCCGCGGGACACATCGTTCGAGGAGGAACTGATCGAAAAGCACCTCGACGATCTGTGCAATAACCGTCTTCCGAAAATTGCGAAGGAGAAGAACATCCCGGTGGAGCGTATCAAGGAGGCGCTGAAACTCATATCGCGCCTGAATCCGAGGCCCGGCTCCAGATACGGCGACAGACGCGCGCAATATATCGTTCCGGATGTGATCGTCGAGGAGGCGGACGGCGAGTTCGTGGTGCGGCTGAACGAGAGGGGACTGCCGCGGCTGAAGGTCTCGAACCTCTACAAGAGCATGCTGGAGAAGGAGGAGAAGGGAAGTCCGTCCAGAGAGTTCCTGCGCGAGAAACTCAACAGGGCGCAGTGGCTCATCCAGATCATCGAGCAGCGCCGGAATACCCTGTACAAGATAGCGCGACAGATAGTCGAGATACAGAAGGATTTCTTTGAGAACGGCCCGGCCTGCCTGAAGCCGCTCATGCAGCAGGAGGTGGCCGACAGGATAGGGATGCACGTCTCCACCGTCTCACGGGCGCTGGCCGGCAAGTATATGCAGACCCCGTGGGGTCTTTTCCCCATGAAGTACTTCTTCACGAGCGGGTTCGAGACCGCCGACGGCGATGCGGAGTCCAACCGCGCCGTCATGCTGAAGATCAGGGAACTGGTGGCCGCCGAGGATCCGAGGAACCCGCTCTCGGATCAGGAGATAGTGAAGAGAATACGCGCCGCCGGGACGAACATAGCGCGGCGGACGGTGGCCAAGTACCGGGAGAAGATGGGCATCCCCAGTTCCCGCCAGAGGAAGGCGTACTGAAGATGAGAGTAATAGCCGGGTCCGCCCGCGGCGTTCCGCTCGCGACCCCGGCCGGAAATGAAACCCGTCCGTTGCCGGATCGGATCAAAAAGAGCCTGTTTTCCATCCTCGACGCGCGCGGGCGCACAGCGGGGGCTGGCGTGCTCGACCTCTACGCCGGCGTCGGGACTGTCGGCATAGAGGCACTGTCGCGGGGAGCGGCCTCCTGCGTGTTCGTGGAACGTTCGGCGGCATTCTGCAGAATTCTCCGGGCAAACCTGGCGAAAACGAGACTCGAAGGCGCCGCACGCGTCGTGGTTTCCACCGTCGAACAGTATCTCAGCGTGCCGGCGGTCGGGGCGGACCTTGTATTCCTCGACCCTCCATTTGAGACAGCATCGGTACCACGGCTGCGGGAGGATTTCGAGTGGGTTCTCCGGAAGGCCTTCTCCGCCGTCTCAGCCGGCGGCTGGATGGTCCTGCGGATGGAGTCGCGGGCGGAGCCTTTCGCCGCCGACGGGGTGCCGCGGCCTTTCCGCATATGGGAGGACGGCCGCCAGCGCCTGCTGTTCTACGAAAAGCAGGTGTGACGGCTGGCGCGGCCCAGGCAACGGCGAACAGGACGGGAGATTCCATGCCCGCCCGGAAAGGATGGATGTCCGGCACGGCGGCGGGGCTGGCCGTCGGGTTGTGCTGCGCCTGCGCGTTCGCGCAGGAGGAGAGAGGCATGGAAAAACTCTGGGGGCTGGATGTCGGCAAACTGCGGGCGCGCGCACGGGCGGCCGAGTGGGCGGAGACGGTCGCCACGTTCCGGTCCCAGGTCGAGGAGCTGAAGCGGAACGGCATCCGCATCCCGCGGCCCGACGAGCCGGCGGGCTGGTGGCACGACTACGTATGCCCCAAGTGCGCATCAAGGTTGACGTTCGACCGGAAATCGGCCAGGGAGCACCGCTGTCCGGCATGCGGCGGCGTATTCCGGTCGGAGGCGATGAACAGGGCTTGGGTCTCGCAGCTGAACTCGCTGCAGATTTCCGAGGCCTTCGCGGCCTGCGTAATCGCGGCCCTTCAGGACGACAGGGGCGCCGCCGACCTGGCCAAAGGCGTGTTGCTGGGGTATGCGCGAAGATACCCAGACTATCCCGAGCGCCCTTTTCAGGGAGGATGGTCAATCGGAAGGCTCCAGGGAACGGGTCTCGAGGAGGCCACGTGGATGATCTCCGCCTCCAAGGTGTTTCGTTTCCTGCGCGACAACGGGTTGTTGACCGGCGCGGAGGCGGAGGAAGTGCTGAACAAAATGTTCGTACCTTCGGCGGCGTTGCTGAAAAAGCAGGTGCCCTCCGTCGGTATCCCCCACAATATCGCGCTGTGGCTTTCCGCCGCGACTTTCTCCATGGCCGATCTCGCCGGCCGGGCGGGGGAGGTCGAAGCGGCCGAGCGGACGATCAGGGCGAACCTGGAGAAGGGCATTCTGCCGGACGGATCCTGGTTCGAAGGGTCCCCGCACTATCATTTCTACACCCTGGATGCGCTGATGGAATACGTGCTGGCGGCCCGGGCTGCTGGGCGGCCGCTTGTCCTGCCCGACCGGATACGCCTGATGTTCGAGTCGCCTTTGCAGATGCTGCTGCCGGACCGCACGCTGCCGCTCCTCAACGACGGCCACGGATCCCACCCCCTGGTTTCCCGCGCCCGCAATTATGAGATGGCCTGGTATTTCCTGGGGGGGGTCGAAGGCGTGCTCTCGACCATCTACCGCGAGTGCGGCGCGAAAAGGACCGCCGTCCAGGCATTCCTCTACGGCCCGGACGAAATCCCCGATGCTGAATTTCACCTCAAGAGCCTTGCTGTGGTGGACGGAGTGGCCGTGGCGCGACGGAAGGGTATGGTAGGCCTGGTCAAGGCCACCCCGTTCGGCGGCGGGCACGACCATCCGGATAAGCCGGGACTTTATCTGTTCCGCGAGAACAGTGCCCTGAAGGCTGCGGATATTGGCACTCCTTCCTACGGCAGCCCGATGCACAGGGAGTTTTACCGCACGACCGCGGCACACAACACGATGATGGTGGATGGAAACGACCAGAAACTCGCCCCGGCGAAGATCGCGCTCGCCAGGGAATATCCGGAATACGCTGCGGTACAGGCGGTGGCCGATCAGGCTTACGATGGCGTGACCATCCGCCGCACGGCGGTTTTCGGCGACGGCTGGGCGCTGGACTGGACCGCCTGCTCGTCCGCGCGGGAGCACGACTATACGTGGCTGTTTCACGCGAACGGACCGCTCGATGTGCGGGGCGAAGGACAAAAGACCGATCCAGCTCCGGAGCCCGTCGTGAAGAATAAGCACGTTTCCGGGCAGCGTCTGGTAAAGAGCGACGGAGGCGAGGTCCGCGGGTTCTGGTCGGAGCGGGGTGGCGGCCCGAACCGCCTCCACTTTCAGGTCTGGCCGGTCCCGCCAGTGGCACCGGAGGTGGCGGGGGCGGGTGGCAACCGTTTCGTCGCGGTGGCCGAGTCGCCTGACCTGCCGCCCACGCTGAAGCGGGGGGTTCTGGTCGCCGGCGGCCGCGACAGGCGTCTGGACGTGGTGGCGTTTTTCTGCTGGGGCGACGCGGCCGGGCGGCCGGTCTGCGCGGCCCGCGTGCTCGGTGTCGGGCCGAAACGGTTGAAGGTCGGGATCGAGCGGGCCGGCGGAACGAAGCCGTTGACGCTGGAGATCGCGGATACCGGAGATGTCGTCACGATCGAAGGCGCGGAACCGGCTGGGCGGGGGAGAGGGGAGCGATGACCATGAAAGCGGCTGGCGGATTCGCGGCGGCGGCATTTCTGGCCCTGGCCGGACTGGCGGGAGGAGGGGAGATGGCGGCCGATTTTTTCGTGGCGGCGGATGGGAACGATGCGAATCCGGGCACGCGGGAGAAGCCCTTCGCGAGTCTCGCCCGGGCGCGGGACGCGGTGCGCGAACTCAAGCGCAGGCGCGGCGGTCTCGACCGGGACGTGACCGTCCTTATCCGGGGCGGGACGTACCGGCTGAAGGAACCACTGGCCTTTGGGCCGGAGGATTCCGGGACGGATAGGCATACGATAACCTACGCCGCGGCGCCGGGTGAGAGACCGGTATTCAGCGGCGGGCGCGCCATCACCGGATGGAAGAAGGGCGAAGGCGAACTCTGGACCGCCGAAATTCCCGAGGCGAAGGCGGGCGGGTGGTACTTCCGCGAGCTGTTCGTGAACGGCCGGCGGGCGCAGCGCGCGCGCGGACCGGACGCCGGCTTTTTCCGCGTAGCCAGGGCCGGGCCGGACAACCGCACCAGTTTCACGTTCAACAAGGGCGACCTTCGGGCGTTCCGGAATATCGGGGACGCCGAAATCGTCTTTCTGCACGACTGGTGCATTTCGCGCATCCGCATCGCCGCGGTGGACGAGGCCGCCGGGACGGTGCGGCTTGCCGATCCGGTCGGCTGTTCGTCCGCGGATTTCTTCGCCATAACGGGCTTCGAGCCGCATCCGCGCTACTACGTTGAAAACGCACCGGAGCTGCTCGACTCGCCCGGCGAGTGGTATCTGGACCGCAAGTCCGGGGTCCTGAGCTATTGGCCTTTGCCCGGGGATGACATGAACAGGGCCGAAGCTGTCGCGCCGGTCCTGGAGCGGCTCCTGTCGTTCGAGGGGAGGGCCGGGGATGCCGCGTCGGTCCGCGGATTGCGCTTCGAGGGGCTGACCTTCATGCACTGCGCCTTCCCGCTGCCCGAACATGGCTACGCGGAGATTCAAGCGGGGTTCTACGAGATCCGTCCGAACCCGGGAAAGACGTGGGCGAACCGCGCACGGAACCCCGCCGCGGTAGCGCTCAGGAACGTATCCGGCTGCGTACTCGAACGCTGCGAGTTCGCGCATCTCGGCGGCTCCGGCGTGAGCATCGAGGGGCGTTCTGAAGGCAACCAGGTCGTCGGCTGCCGCGTCCGGGATGTCGGCGGCAACGGAATCATGGTTGGCGAAGCCGAAAACAAACCGGAACTGCTCGCCGGGAATAACCTCGTCGCCAACAATCTCGTCCGCGACTGCGGCGCGACCCTGCACGGCTGCGTGGGCATATGGGTCGGGCTGGCCGAGGGCACCGTGGTGGCCCACAACGAGGTCCGCGATCTGCCCTACACGGGCATCTCGGTGGGCTGGAGCTGGAACACCAACCCCACGCAGTGCCGGAAGAACATTGTTGAGGCCAACCTCATCAGCGACGTCATGCAGATGCTTTCGGATGGCGGCGGCATATACACGCTCGGCCGCCAGCCCGGCACTGTGCTGCGGGGCAACCTGATCCACGGCATCCCGCCGAATGCCGGCAGGTCGGAAAGCAACGGCATGTTTCTGGATGAAGGGTCCTCGGAATTCGCCGTCGAGAACAACGCCGTCTACGGCGTGGCCAGGGCGCCGATCCGCTTCCACAAGGCAACCGCTCTGACGATCCGCCGCAACGCGCTGTTCGTCCCGGGTGGGTTGCAACCCTTTGCGTTCAACGCATGCGGGCCCGAAGCCATGACCTTCGCGGACAACCTCGTCCAGCCCGCGCCCCGGACCGGTCCGCGGACCGCCGGCCCTGCCGGGCGGGCGCTGGCCTGCGACGGCGCAGTCGCGCGGGAGGAGGTTCCGCATTCCCGCGAACTGGAGCCGGCGAGGCTGACGCTCGAAGCCTGGGTCAGGTTGCCGGCCTATTCCGCCGGCGACGACCCGCGCCGCTGGGTCGCGGGCAAGAATGCCAACGAGTGGGAGAACGGCCACTACGCACTGGTCGTCTCCGGCAGGGAGGTCGGCGCCTACATGAACTTCGGCGGCGGCAGGGAAAACTGCTTTGATGTCTGGAGCGTCAACTCGCCGCTCAGGCTGGATCGGTGGCATCACCTGGCCATGACCTACGACGGCGCGACGCTCGCCGTCTACCTCGACGGCGCGGCGGTAGGATCAAGGAACGTCGGAAGGCCGCGGACGCCCGGCTCCGGCCCGCTGGTCGTCGGCGGACGGCCGGACGGCTTCGCAACAGGCTGCTTTCGCGGTGCCGTGGACGAGGTCCGGCTGCATGACCGGGCGCTGTCCGCCGGGGAGGTCGCCGCCCGCGCCAGGGCTGCGGCCGACGCGCCGGCGGGCAGGAATGTCATCCTGCGCCTCTCTTTCGACGATGCCGGGGCCGGGCTGAAGCTCCCCGAATGGGCCGCCCCTGGAGCGGGCATCGAACCGCAATATCGCTACGCGGCCGGGGAGGCGCCGAAGTCGCCGTAGGCTCATGCGGCGCCGTTTCGCGCATGTATCCGAAGGGCGACCGGTTCCAAAGGGAAAGCGCCGGGGCTGGCGCGAAAATCCTTACACGTAAGGCCGTTTTCCCCACATGTCGGGCGGAATCTTCCCCCCGAGGCATCGAAGCGCCCGGTGCCGGCGTTTTTCGCATTGCCGAGTGCCAGCGCAACGTTTATATAGCTGGCGGCGATTTTTGGCGGCTGGCGGCTTCCCGCCCCGCTCCGGTTTCCGGGGATCGGTATCCGTCCGCTCGGGAGCCGGAGACCTGGCCGGGAACCTGCATCAGGACAGGAGCAGGCGGAACGCGACGGTACGTCCCCGGGCGCAGCGGGAGTTTTCAGGCAGGTTCCACGATCCCGTCTGAAACTTCCCGCCGGACAACCGGGCGCACAAAGCCATGAGCTGAACCCCTCGCGGTTTTCGGACAGGCGCCAAGCCTCCTCGCCGGAGCCGCGTCATGGCCCTGATGCGCCGTCAGGAGGAGCAGGACCGGAAGCTCTCCGCGGCGTGGGGCGGGGAGGTCCGCAAGGGGCGTCGCCGCACGAATGGACCGCCGGACGCGCCGCGCAGGGGAAGCGGCGCGGGCGGGGGACGGACGCGAGGCGCGGCGGCATCAGGCCGGGCCGCCCATCGCACGATCGAAGGCGGAAGCGATGCGATACGTATCGGGCACGGCAGAGATGCGGTCAGCCCTCTCCGCCCTCGCGGCAGGCCTTTGCGCCGCCGCGATATCGCTCGCCCCGGCCGGTTGTGGCAGGCCGCGTAAATCCACGCTCGACGACCCCCACCTCCAGTCGCTGTTCTCGCAGGGCTGCTACTACCTGCGGCACGGCAAGTATGAAGCTGCCAGGAAAAAGTTCGAGGAAGTGCTGGTATCAGACCCGGAGCTCACCGGCGTGCTCCTGAACGCGGGCGATGCCTGCTACCTGTCGGGCGACTACGACGCGGCGGCCGGGCACTACAAAGCCTTGCTGAAACTCAGGCCAGACGAATGGCCTGTCATGGCGCGGCTGATACAGGCCTATGAGGCGGCCGGGAAGCGCGAGGAGGCCGATCGGGCGGTGGCCGAGCTGTATGCCATGCGCGGAATCGAGCGCAATCGCAAGCTCCGGTCGGCAGTATACTTCGTGCGCGACCGGATGAAAATCGCGGGATTGTCGGTCGAGGTTATGGAGTTTTTCGACAGGAAGGGCCGGGAGTTCCCTCTGTGGGAGATCCACTGCCGGGACGGGAAATCCGGCAGGATCGAGAGGATATTGCACGTTGACCGCGTGGCGGGAGGAAAGGGCGAAAGGGCGGCGGGCGAGACGCTGCTGTACGAAGGAGTACTGGGGAAGGGCAGCACCTATTCCAAGTGGGAAGGCATACCGACCTACCCGGAGGCAAAGGAACGCATTGTGGCGGCGATCCGCGAACACCAGCCGCAGGAAGCCGGAGAGGGATCCGCAGGAGAGAGGCCTCTTCTTCAGGGGGCCGGACATGATCAGTCCGGTTCTTCTACGGGCGGCATCGGACTGGAGGGCCCCCTTTCAGGACGCGGGCAGAAATGAGACGGGAGCCGGCGCGCCGGCATGATTACCGTTCTGCCGAACCGGAGTCGGGATGTCCGGCCTGAAGGCTGTCTCTTATACACATCT
>JAOACM010000036.1 GCA_026417845.1 Planctomycetota bacterium
AGGCGGGGAGATCGTGAAACGGGCGGAGGGAAAAAGAAAGGAGAAGACGCGCATGGCGACGGTTTTCGAAACGAACATTGAGGGGTTGAAACTCAGGTCGCGGGGCAAAGTCAGAGATATTTACGATCTCGGCGACGAGTTGCTCATAGTATCCACCGACAGGATATCCGCCTTCGACAGCGTCCTGCCTACGCCCATCCCCGACAAGGGCAGGGTTTTGAACGGTCTGAGCGAATTCTGGTTCCGGTTTACCGGAAACATAGTGCCGAATCACATGAAGACTACGGATGTGGATGCTATGTGCGAGGCGGCGAGAAAGGCGCGCGATGAGCTCGCGGGCAGATGCATGCTTGTGACTAAGGCCCGGCCGCTGCCAGTCGAGTGCGTTGTCCGCGGGTATCTGGCTGGCGGCGCATGGAAGGATTATCAGGCGTGCGGAGCTGTCTGCGGCATAAAGCTTCCCCGCGGGCTGAAGCAGGGATCGAGGCTGGAGGAGCCGATATTCAGCCCCGCCACCAAGAGCACATCCGGGCATGACGAAAACATAGACTTCGGGCGCATGTGCGGGATGGTGGGCGAGGAAACGGCCGCGAAGGTGCGCGACCTGTCCATACGAATCTACAAGGCGGCCGCGGAGTACGCGCTGAGCAGAGGGATAATCATAGCCGATACCAAGTTCGAGTTCGGAATTCGCGACGGCGAGCTGATCCTGATTGACGAGGTGTTCACGCCGGATTCCTCGCGCTTCTGGCCCAGCGACGGCTACACACCGGGCGGCGTCCAGCTCTCGTTCGACAAACAGTTCGTCAGGGATTACCTGGAAGCCATCGGTTGGAACAAGGAACCTCCCGCGCCTCCGCTCCCGGAAAAGGTGGTAGAGAAAACCCGCGAAAAATACCTCGAGGCATACAAACGCCTGACGGGGAGGGATCTGGACGGCTGATGCCCATACGGCACTCCCGCCCTGCTTCAATAGACATGAGTTCGTCGCCTTCAACAGCCGGGCTATCCGTTCCTCCGGCACGTTGCCGGTCGCGTTTCCCTTTCGCTTAGATATACCGTTCCGCTCCCGTTAATTGTTTGCCGCTTTCCCGATGCGGCCACCATTCCGTAGCGGCACAAGCAAACCCCACCACAAGGAACACCACAACGAATGGCACGCCCGGTTGTCTCTACCCCAACATATGGCCACGGCAAACAATTGCCACTCCTGGAATTTCCCCTGCCACCCGAAAAAACGCAAGTGGTTTGCCGCGTTCGGATCGGCCCCCGCTTATCAGGAAGGGTGTGTGCAAGCAAGGCCACAAGCGCGTTACTGCGGACAGGTCCGTCTGGAACTTGGCACCCGGCACCTCAGCATATGGGCGCGGCAGACGGAATAGGCGACTCCGTGTAAACTCAGACCCATCTTCAGACGATAAGATATGTGGAAAAGGACTTCGCGGGGGGGGGGAAGGGAGGTACATAGGAAAGGGATGGCGCGCCACTTCACGATTTACCTGACCGCTTCAGGTTCCCGCGCATCAAATGCCAGTTATTTATTGCCTGGCATCGCGGCGGGCGTCCTGATGGTCCTTTCCATTCCCGCTCCCGCCCTGGGTGGCGAACGCCAGATGCCCGACCGGCTCGGAGAAATCGAGCAGTCCTCTCCTAAGCTTCCGCGCCAGCCAACGGCGGCACCCGCGAAGAAAGGCGAGACCACAAAAGACCCGTCTAAGGACAGACGGGAGAAAGCCGTTAAGGCTGCGAACAGCGGACGCGAGCTGGGTACCTCCGATCCCATAAACGCATCCGCGGCGGGCGATCCGGCGGCCGAAGGCGCGCCGGGACGGGACCGCGACATGGACGAGCACCCCTTGGCTCAGTGGACCCGGAAACTCCTCGAATCGAAAACCCCTGCGGAACGCGAACTTGCCGAAAGGGCGTTGGAGGGCTGGCAGAAGGCGCTCCTTGAACCGGGGCGGGAAGTGAAAGGCGCGGCGACGCACGAGGTGCGCCCGGGGGAGACGCTGTCGAAAATAGCCGCCAGCTATGGAACGACCCCGGAGGCGATCCTTCGGCTTAACTGCCAGGTCAAAAGTTCGAAACTTGTGGTCGGGCAGAAGCTGAAGGTGCTTGCTGGTCCTTTCGAGGCGCGGGTAGATCTGGCTTCGTGCCGCAT
>JAOACM010000365.1 GCA_026417845.1 Planctomycetota bacterium
GGCCCATAGGCGGCCGGAAGTACGCCGGAACGGCTCCGGCAGCCCTGGCGATGGCGTCCTGGGTCTTCCGCAGATCTTCCTCCAGGCGCCCGGAACCGAAAAGGTTGGTGGCATTCGAGTGCCTGTAGCTGTGGTTGCAGAGCAGATGCCCTTCTGCGAAGGCGCGCGCGGCTATCTCCGGGTGCGCGTCTACCCGCTCGCCCACGAAGAAGAACGCCGCGCGCACGCCCTCGCGCTTCAGCAGATCGAGCAGCTCCGGCGTGGCGTACGGGTCGGGACCATCGTCGAAGGTCAGCGCCACCACCGGGCGGTCTCCGGAGCCTCTGGTCGCGACCGGGCCGAAGAACTGGAGCGATGGAAACGCGACGCCAAGGGCTGTGACGCCCGCGAAACACATCCAGACGGCGCCGACCGCAAACGCGCGCGTAGCGCCGTCCGGAAGAAGCAGCGCGGTCAGGCTTGCGGCCGCCGCAGCGAGCGTTGCGATATGGAATCGTGTCATTTATCCGTCCCCTGTGGGCCTGTCTGAAAAGCTTCCCCGACGCCCGGATTTCCCCCTGCGCCCTGCCCGGTCCGTTCGTCCGGCGTAATTGTTTACCGCGTTCAGTCGGTGGCCGCTATTTGCAGTGGCAAGGCGGTTGCGTTGTACGTTATCGCGAGGGAAGTTCTGACCGCGGCAGGAATGAGTTGCCCCAGCCGCACAGAGCGAACGCACAGGTCCGGATCTGCGCTCCCCCGCGATTTTTACCCCAGGCGCCTTCATAGAGCGCTCGAGGCAAACATGTGCATATCCTCTCCGCGACTGACCGCCGCATCCTCTTCTGACAGCCGCTCCTCCAGATCCGCAACGCAACCGGCTCTGCAGTGGCGCGTCCGAACGGGCCGGCAATGGCGCTGCTACAAGTGGGTCCGCCCTGTCCGCTGCGGCTCAACACAGGGCACGGTAAACAGTTACGCCCGTTTTGGAGGCTTCAGGATCGGGCACCAGGCAGGCAGGATGCCTGCGCTCCAACTTTTGCGGCAGCCGAAGCCTCCCGCCGCGATCTCCCTGTCCGTTCCCGCGCCCATGTGTCGTCGGCGCGGCGCCTGGCGGGCCCGCTTTTGCGGCATCATTATCGTCCAGTCAGGGGCGCGCGACGCAAAATAATGATCAGATCTCCGTCCGGAAACTTCCCGCCGGGCAGTTGCGGATCGCTGAGCGTATAAAACAAAGCTGAGCGCTGGAGGTTTCCGGATAAGCCCTTACTGGAGCGGGCGGATACCGCAATTGGATTGCCCGGCCCCTGCTTACGGCTCCAGTACGCACAGCCCCCTGGTCCCGCCCCGGCCGATGGTATAGAGCATCGCGCGGGGACCGGGAGACGAGGAGCCGCATCCGGTTCCGGCCGCCTGCCGGTTCTCCTCCGCCTCCCGGTCCCCTCCGGTCGCGCCCGCCCCTCTGGCCGTGCCCTCCACGTCGGCAGCGTTCGCCACGTCGCTTCTCTGCGGCCGACCAGCCCAGCCGCGGGCGGCCCCGGAGGGCCAGACCGCACCCAGATCCGCCGGCGATATCTCTCCCCTGACCAGCAGCACGGCGGCGGCGAATCCGAACGCCGAAACGGACGGATGCGCGCCGAACAGGTGCCCGTAAGCGGCGAAGGCGGGCGGCGATCCCCTCATACGCCTCAGCTCTTCGAATAAACCGGAGGCGACCGGATCGCCCCGGAACGATACCGGCGCGCCGTAGAGGACGATATCCACATCCTGGAGCGAAAGGTTCCACGACTCGAGCGTCTCCGATATCCAGCGCGCCTCCGCGGCTGCGTCGAATCGCATCGGCGTCGCTCCGGTCGCCCGTCCGATCCTGACCCCGCGCAGAAGGGCCAGCCGGTTCCGGGCCGATGTCTCCCGCGTCAGGGCGACGGCCGCTACGCCTTCCCCGGGCAGGACCGGCCGTCTGCCGCCGGACAGAGCCGAAGGATCGCCGGCGATCCCGCCGATGCCCGGTGCCGCCCCGCTTTCCTCCGCGCAGGCCCGACTGCCGGCAGCGGGACGATACGCCGGGACGGATACCGGAGTTCCTTCCGGAGCGGCCGCTGGCCCGGCGGCGGCGGTCGGCCGCCCGGCTGGGACCGCGGGCGAGGCGGCCTGCTCCGCAGCAAAGGCCGGAGGGACGCCATCCGCGATTTCCGATCCCGGCCACCAGCGCCAGTGCCTGCCGAGCGCCAGCACGCAGGGGCTGATCTCATCCCCCGCGCCGGCCACGGCCAGTTCCGCCGCCCCGCCCGCCAGCAGGCAGGAAACCTGCCATAGCGCCGCCTCGAACGATATCTCGTGCTGCGTCGGGGCCGAATTCGGTCCGCGCGCCCCGATCTCGATCGCCACTTCCGCCGACAGCGAGTTATGCACGGACCGGACGAATTTTGCCGGCATCGGCGCCTTCTCGTCATTGGCGATCAGGTTCATGAGGAAATCGGAGGTATCCCCGAGGCACCCCAGCCCGGTCCCGACAGCTATTGCTATGCCGTCCGGAGAGGGAAGGCCCCCGCCCAGCATCTCCGAGGCCCCCCGCAGGCACCGTCTGGCGGCGATGACCGCCATCTGCTGGAGCCTGTTGAGCCGGCGGCGCCGCGCGGGAGCCAGTTCGCCCTCCGCCTCCCGGTCGTTCCAGCGCAGGGCGAGCATCCTGGCGCGAGGCAGCGGCGGCCCGATCTCTTCCACGGACGGCCGTACCCCGCAGCGCGCGGCGGACCGGATCGCGTCCGCGCAAGTGCCAACAGGCCCGGCCGAGGCGAGTCCCACCACCGCCAGCCGGAGCGGGCCGGACGTCCCCGCCGGACTGCCGCAGGACCCGCTGCCGCGGACAGCTGCCGCCCGTTCCGTATCCCGGCGGGGTTTTCCTCCGCCCGTCTCCGGTCCGCCTCCCCTTCCGGCCGCCCTGACGTTTCCCGGCTTGCTCTCGGATCCGGCCGGACGGCTGTATCCGGTCGCGCCGGCACCCGCAGCCGCACTCGCGCCCGGGACAGAGCCCGCAGCCGCAGCCTCTGCCGCGACAGCGGCCGATCGTACGCCGCCGCGCCGGACCGGTTCCGACGGATGGGAAAACACGAGAGCGACGTTGTTGCCGCCGAAGCCGAACGAGTTGCTCAGCACATGCCGCGGCCGGGCCTCCGCGAACGCAGTCAGCGGCTCGAAACCGATTTCGGGATCTAACCTGCTGAATCCGGCGTTGGGCGGGAGGCGGCCGTGGAGCAGAGCCATAACGGACACGACAGCCTCTATCGCCCCGCTGCCGCCAAGGACATGTCCGAAAAATCCCTTGGTCGAGGATACCGGCGGAAGGCCGTCCCGGAACAGCGCCCTCAGCGCCCGCGCCTCGGCCAGATCGTTGTCCTTCGTTCCGGTTCCGTGGGCGTTTACGTAGCCGATATCGCCCGGTTCGATGCCGGCCATCTCAATGGCCTGACGCATGGCCGCCAGCGCGCCATCGCCGTCAGGTCTGGGGGCCGTCACGTGATAGGCGTCGCACGTCGCGCCCCAGCCGGACAGGCGGGCCAGTATGCGGGCCCCGCGCGCCAGCGCCGCCTCCTCAGCCTCCAGCACCAGCACCGCCGCGCCCTCGCCTATGCTCAATCCCGCCCTCCCGGCGTCGAACGGTCTGCATCCGGCGCGGTCGAGCAGCAGCAGCGAGTCGAAGCCGTGGACGGTCAGCCGGCACAGCGAATCGGCCCCGCCGGCCAGCATCGCGTCCGCCTCGCCGGCCTCTATTGCGCAGGCAGCCGCCGCTATCGCCAGGGCGCTGGACGAGCAGGCCGTCGAGATCGCGGCACAGGGGCCTCCGATTCCGAAGACCCCGGCGCAGAGGTCCACGGAAGAGGAGACCTCATGATGCCTCAGCAGCATCGGCAGAAACTCGCCCCGCCGCGCCAGCCGCGTGGCGAACTCCTCGCTGTCAAGCATCCCGCCGACCGTGGCGCCGAGGATTATGCCGATCCTGTCGCGGCCGCCGGGCCACTCGACGCCTCCGGCCGCCGCGCCGGATCCCTCCGCGCGGCCCGGTCCGCCGCGCCCCGCCGCGGTCCTCGGACCGGTCAGTCCGGCCTCCTCCAGCGCCTCGCACCCCGCCAGAAAGGCCATCTGGTCGCCGCGCGATGCGCGTGGCGGCGCGCCGAGCGACGGCAGGTCCTCCCGCACCTCCCCGACGGGGACCCCGCGGCATCGCTCCGATGGAAAAAGCGACAGTGGCCGCAGTCCGGAAACACCTTCCCCGACGGCCCGCCACACCGCCGCCTTGCCGATACCGGCGGCCGTCACGATCCCCATTCCGGTTACCGATACCGCCCGTACGCCCATCGGAAGCCCCGCTCACTTTTTCCTGTTTTCGGTCACGAACTGCGCCAGCGACCGAACCGAGGCGAAGGCCTTCCTCCCCGTCTCCATATCCTTGATAAGTATCCCGTATTCACGCTCGAGCATCACTGCCAGCTCCAGCGCGTCTATCGAATCCAGACCGAGTCCTTCGCCGAACAGCGGATCATCGTCGCCTATCGTATCGGGCCTCACGTCTTCGAGTTTGAGCGCCTGGACTATCCGCGTTTTGAGTTCATCCATCAGATCTCTCACGTTGCACTCCTCGCAGGTTCTTCCTCCGCTCCCTCCTGCCCGCCGCCTGAGTGCCCTCAGCCGGAGCCGGTTGCGATATCTCAGCGCGGGGAAGAGATTTGCGCGGGCGGCCGGAGGCTTACCCCAGCCATCCAGAGCGAACGCGCTCCCGCCGGACAGCGCTTTTCGCGATTTTTTTACTCCAGGCGTTTTTCAGAGAGCGGCGGAGGCAGGCCTGCGCGTACTTCTCCGCGCCCGCTTCGTCGCGTCCTCTCTGACAGC
>JAOACM010000366.1 GCA_026417845.1 Planctomycetota bacterium
CGCTCGTCGGCAGCGTCAGATGTGTATAAGAGACAGGCATCACACCGCCCAGGCAGGGATTCTCATTGCCCAGGGGATACTGAACCTGGAGGTGGAGAGGCTGGCCGGGCCGAGGTATTCGCGAGGCGGCCCGGATGTGCCTGTCCGGTGGGGCCATGAGGACGGATATATCGTTTTCGCCGGGCGGAAGGTGCCCATCCGGCGGCCGAGGGTGCGTCTTGGGGCCAGCGAGGTGCCGCTGGAGTCGTACCGCCAGCTTCAATCGGACGGGGCGATGCAGCGCGCAGTGATGGGACGGATGGTGGCTGGCATTTCGACGCGCCAATATGAGCGAGTGATAGAAGATTTCATAGAGGGGTACGGTATCGGGCGGTCGAGCGTGTCGAGGCATTTCGTGGCGGCGTCAGCGGAGAAGCTCAGGGAGCTATGCGAGCGGCGGCTGGATGGGCTTGGGATCGTGGTGCTGGTGGTGGATGGGATAGAGGTAGGCGGTCAAACGGTGGTGGTAGCAGTGGGGGTGGACGAAGGCGGGCGGAAGTACGTGCTTGGGTTTTGGGACGGAGCGACGGAGAACACGGCTGTATGCGAGGGGCTTTTTGACGACCTGGAGCGGCGCGGGCTGGATATGGGGCGGAGGTATCTGTTCGTGATAGACGGGTCCCTTACGCTTGGGAAGGCGATCCGGAAGAGGTTCGGGGCGGATGCCGCGATTCAGCGTTGTCAGTCGCGGGTACATGGCCGCAAATGCGTGGATTTCCGGGTCAGGAGGGAGGGCCGGGCGGTTGCGCCCGACGGTAACGCACCCGCGCCTCCTTTTCTTGCTGGAATGCCGCGACTTGTTACCATCACTCAACAATCCTGGAGGCCGCAGGCAGGCAGCTGCCCGGGAACCTCGATGGCGCAAATCCAGGGGGACGCCTTCGGAATTCCGCGACCTCCGGGACCGGGAAGGTTGGCGATGCAAGTGCCGGCGCGGCATCGAGGCGGGCCGGAGCCGGCGTCTGGCGCGGAGCTTACGGTTCCGCGCTTCCTGCTTCCCGTGAAAAGTTTTTCGACGGGAGCGAAAGGGGCGACAAAGTGTAATTGTTTGCCGTGCCCACATACATGGGGGCGAGGCGGCAGAGCGGTCTTATTTGCGGCATCGCCATTGTTGCCCCGTTCGGGCGGGCTGCTGCAAGCGACAGCCGCCGCCTGAGCGCAGCAAACAACTGCGGCAAAGCTGGCGATATGGGAGATCGCATCCGATGACCGGCCGGAAACCAGACATCCTTCTGATAACGACTGATCAGCAGCGTTACGACGCCTCCGGGGGGGCGGGGCCGGATTTCCTGCGCACCCCTCACTTCGACCACCTTCGGCGCGGCGGCGTGACGTTCGCCCGGGCCTACTCCGACTGCCCGCTGTGCGTCCCGGCGCGGGTTTCGATAATGACCGGCCGCTACGCGACGAGCCACGGGCAGACCGGCAACGGTCCGACCGAAGGGTTCATACCCAGGGATCGCTCGCTGCCCTCCGTGCTGCGCTCGCTCGGCTACGCCACCGCCGCGATCGGCAAGATGCACTTCGGCCCGGAGAGGGCGCGGCATGGGTTCGACGAGATGATCCTGCCGGCCGATTACTATCGCTGGATGGATCGCGCCCCGCATCCCTGGCGGCCGATGCGGCACGGCATGGGGCAGAACGAGCTGTATCCCGCGATGGCCACCGTCCCGGAGTGCCTGACGCTCACATCGTGGACGGCCGAGCAGTGCGTCGAATACATACGCGAGCGCCGCGATCCGACGGTCCCGTTCTTCCTGTGGTGCTCGTTTTCCAAACCGCATCCGCCGCTGGATCCTCCCGAACCCTATTACTCGATGTATCGCGCCTCGCCGATCCCTGCGCCCGCCATCGGGACGTGGGTTGACTCGCCGCGGTGCCCGGCCGCGATCCGCCGGGCGATCGGGGAGTGGTCGTCCGACCTGCTGACGCCCGACCTGCTCCGCGAGGCGCGCGCGGCCTATTACGGGCTGATAACCCAGATTGACTACAATATGGGCCGCGTCTTCGCGGCGCTCCAGGACAGGGGCCTTTTCGACGAGACGCTGATAATCTACACCTCCGACCATGGCGAGTTTCTCGGGGATCATCGCCTCGCCGCCAAGACGTTCATGCTGGAGGGATCTGCACACATTCCTTTCGTAATCCGTCCTCCGAAGAGCTGGGGCATTCCGCCGGGGACGGTCTCGGACGCGCTCGTCACGCACGCCGACATTCTTCCGACGCTCGCGGCCGCCGCGGGCGTTTCCCCGCCGCCGGAATGCGACGGGATGGACCTGCTGGCACTTCTGCGCGGCTCGACCGCGCCCCGGCGTTATCTGCACGCGGTAGGCGGGCGGGCCGGTTCGCCGGCATACATGGGCGTGACGGACGGGCGATGGAAATACATCTACTATCCGGAAGGCCCCGCGGAACAGCTGTTCGATCTGGCCTCCGACCCGATGGAACTTTCCGATCTGGCCGGCGCGGCAGGGTACGAACGGATCGCGGAGGAGTTGCGCGAGGAAGTCCGGCGCCGGCACGCCGATGGACGGACCGGGTTCGCCCCGGACGGACGCCTCCCCGTCCGCCCGGCCGCAGCCGATTCGACTTCCGAACGGCGCGCCCGGATATGGCCCGGATATCACACGGAGCACTACGACAAGGACGTCCGCCACTGAAGCGGGCGCGCGCAGGAAAAGGATCGGGCGATGTTCCGGACGAAACGGGGCGCCGCGGCCCTCTCAATCGCCTCGAACGCTCTGCTGACGGCGTTTAAACTGTCC
This sequence comes from Planctomycetota bacterium, assembly GCA_026417845.1. Lineage (GTDB taxonomy): Bacteria > Planctomycetota > SZUA-567 > H5-PLA8 > CALKMO01 > CALKMO01. Next base: position 2,805 of record JAOACM010000366.1, read on the forward strand.
GTCGGCCTCGCCGCCGGTCTCGTCAGCGTCGTGTCGGAAGCCATCCACTCCGCCATTGACCTTCTGGCGGCCGTGATGACGTTCTTTTCCGTAAGGTATTCCGACAGGCCGGCCGACTCCAGCCACCCATACGGCCATGGGAAAATGGAAAACGTGACCGGCACCATAGAAGGGGTGCTGATCCTTATCGCCGCGGTCTGGATATTGATCGAGGCCGCCGGCAAGCTGCTGCACCCATCGGCGCCGGAGAGCTACCTGCTCCCTCTGGTTGTCATGGCGTTTTCGGCCGGCGCGAATATGGCGGTTTCCCGTCTGCTGTTCCGCGTGGCGAAGGAGACGGATTCCGTTGCCGTCGAGGCGGACGCCCACCATCTTTCCGTGGACGTCTACACTTCGGCCGGCGTCGCCGCCGGCCTCGCGCTTCAGTGGGCAACCGGATGGGAATGGGTGGACCCGATCGTAGCCATCGCGATAGCCGCGGTCATACTGTGGATAGGCTGGCGGGTTACACGCAAGGCCTTTTCTCCGCTCATGGACTCAAGCCTTCCCCCGGAAGACGTGGAGAAGGTGAAAGCCGCCATAAACGCCGGGCCGCGCGGGCTGTTCACATTCCACAAGCTCCGTACGAGAAAAGCAGGCGGCCGGGCAATGATTGACGTTCACCTCCAGTTCGCCGGGAGCACCGGGCTGGAGGAGGCGCACAGGGAAAGCCACAGGACGGGCGACCGCATCCGTGCAGCCATCCCTGGAGCCCAGGTCCTGGTACACATCGAACCGGGCAGGGAGAACGACGGCCTGCCCCGGGACCATCCGTGGGTTGCCGCGATACGGGCGGCGATCCTTCAGGACGCCAGAGTACTGGATGTGCCGAGGCTGATCGTCCGTGACATTGCGGGCAGTCCGCGGGCAGATGTGGTGGTAGCCGTGGACCCCGGGATCAACATGGCCGATGGCGACGTCCTGCTGGAAGCGATCCGCGAACGCGTGTCGAAGGCCCTGCCGGGAACCCGCATCGCGCACTTGAGAATGTTCGCCTCCGATATTCCGTCCGCAGGGCCCGACGCAGTGCCGACAGAAATAGCCGAAAGGCTGACGGGTATCACGGCCGGATTCCCCGGTCTCCATTCGCTTCACATCCACAGGACCAAGGGCGGCTACGACGTGGATTGCCACCTGTACTGTCCGAAGCGCATGCCGTTTGAAGAGGTTCACCGCCTCGCGGATATGCTCGAGGAGACCATACGGGACGAGCTGGGGGAGACCGTCGAGGTCAACGTTCATGCGGAACCGTGCGCGATGCCGACGGATACCTGTTCGGATGATTGCGGCCCGTGCGGACGCGAAGCCGCCGCGGACGGGATTCCGCGCGAAGGCCGGCCGCCCGATCCTGTCCAAGACGCGCCTTGAACTGAGCTGGGTAGCGCCGCGATACTGTCGCTATCGCCGCTCCGGACCCTGGAAAGGCAAAAATGCGGATGTGGGCTATAGATTGCGGTCGTCCCGTCTGCACGTCTCCAGCGATGCGCAAAATGCCCGCCGCGTCGCATCGCCGCTTCTGGCGGCAAGCGCCGACGACGCGCACCTTCAGAACAGACGCCCTTGAAAAAGGGAAATGCCGGACTGCTCGACTACATGATCCGGAATGGGCAGCCTTTCCAACAGGCGGGGTTCGACTTTTATCGCGCCGCTTCCATAAGATTTTCCCACCATCTGCAAATTGGAGAACGTATCAGGGTGGTTCAATATCTTCCATATCCGATCCAGCTGTTTCTCAAATGCCTTCTTCGGATACACGCACAGGAAGCCGGTTAAAGGCACCGCGCTGGCGGTATTCCTGATAAACCGCGAGCGGCGGCGGCCAAGGTAGGCAAAAAGGAACGGAGGTGGCACCCGCTTCTCCATCTTGTACCAAGGATTGCGTCTGGAAATCAACGGTCGTCGCGGCAAGCCGAGCCGTTCTCCTTCGCGCAAATACCACCGCAAAGGTTCCGGGAAATTTTCCTCGTCAGCACCGTCAAGCGAAAGCAAAAGCGTCGGCCTTCCGCTC